>CAZXCK010000012.1:55116-62269 GCA_964639225.1 uncultured Anaerolineaceae bacterium
CATCACACTGTCCTGCCGGGCCTTCTCTGACTGTGCCAGCCGGTAACCACCCCACATATACAGCAGATTGAGCGGCGTGTTGATCAGCAGGATGCGGCGCAGCGAGCGCCGCTCCCGTTCCATGACCTGTTCATCGAGCGGATTGTCCAGTCGCTCTAACCGGCGCGCGGTCGATAGGCGCCCGAAAACGGCGATTCCGATGTTGATAAGTCCCCAGCCGACCGCCTGCGTACCGATGCCGTACCATACACCCTGCTCGCGCAGCAGACGTTTGCCCACCAGCACATTGACCACATTCACCAGCGCCAGCCGCCGGGTCAGGGCGCGATTGAAATCCCATATGTTTGTTTTGCTCATGATGCCCCGGTTAATCTGTTTTTCTTGTCGAAGTACCAGTCTCGCAGCACCGCCGGCAGACGGTTCTCGCTGTTCTTGTCCTGCACCAGAGTGACGCCGAAGACCAGCAGCACGTTAGTCAGGAAGAAAAACAGCAGCTCCTCGAAAGGCAGGTGCGGGATAACCTCCTGTTTGACGGTTTTTTCCGGATTGATGGCCCATGTGCCGGAACCTATCGCCAGCGAATCGGTGAGTCCCAGGTAGGTCGTTGTGGGCAGAATACCCGCCGCCACCAACCGGCGATGCTTCCACAGAATATCTCCACCGAAGCCCACCTGTAACATGATCGGCGGCAGCGCCCAACCCAGAATCAGGCCCAGATAGTTGTCAGGGCGACGAAACAGACTGTACACCGACGCCGCCCAGATGAGTCCCAGCGTCCCGGTTGCCAGCGCCCGCGCCTGCGGATGCGTGCTGGCATCCGGTGAGCTTTCAGCCATCGGTAGTCGTCGCGCCAAAAACTGTGCCCAGGAGCCTGCCAGTAGCGATTGCAGCACGAAAAAGCTGTACTCCTCAATGGGCACATAACCCAACCGCAGGCCCGTCACCAGTTCAGGATCGTAAGACCATACATCCGACGCGACCAGGTAATTATCCCAGGGCGTGGTATAGGCGACGGCAACGGCGACATGACCCAGCAGCACAATGTCCTCTGGCCAGTTAGTCAGAGGCTCTGGCGGCTCCGGCTGGCGCTGGCGCTCTCGCCACAGCAGCAACCTCAGAATGAGCAGCGGGATGACGACATAGCGCGCCAGAAAACCGAAGTATTTCATTGCTCCTCAATTTCGTTTTCAAGATCATCAAGAATGCCGCGAATCAGGCCAGCACTCTGATGCAGCTTTTCCTCTTCGTCATAGCTCAAAGCCAGCGAGAAACTACCCATGATGCCGTTTCCGCCGATGAGATGTGGCACCGATACCGTTACATTCTTGACACCGGCGATATCCGGCAGCGGCGTACACACCGTCAGGATGGAACGCTGGTCGTGCAGAATGATCTGGACAATGCGCGCCAGCGCGCTCCCGATGCCATAATAGGTTGATCCCTTGCCACTGATGATGTGATAGGCGGCCCGGCGCACATTCTGGTCGATCTGCTGGCGTATCGTGTGGTCCATGGTGACGCCCCGGTAACGACAGAACTCATCAACTTTGATGCCCGCGATGTCCACCAGCGACCACGCCAGCACCTCGGAGTCACCGTGCTCGCCCAGCACATAGCCATGTACGTGCTTGGGATCGACGCCCACATGGCGCCCGACCAGCGTGCGAAAGCGAGCAGTGTCCAGGGTCGTCCCGGAACCGATCACCCGTGTCGATGGCACGCCGAAATTGGCGGCATACTCGGCGGCCAGATGCGTCATCACGTCGACAGGGTTGGTGGCGATAACCAGAATTGAGTCAGGGGCGTGTTCAAGTATCTGCGGAATGATCGCCTTAAACACGGCGGCATTCCGGCTCAGTAACTGCAACCGGGTCTCTTTGTCATCTTTCTGACCGACTCCGGCGGCGATGATGACCACCTTGCAGCCCTTGAGGTCAGCGAAGTCTCCGTCATGAATCTCCAGCGTGCCGGCGAAGGGGACCGCGTGGTAAAGGTCGTCGGCTTCGGCACCCGCGCGCAATCTATCCTTATCGACCAGAACAATCTCGCGGCCAATGCCACTCATAACCAGGGCATAGGCCGCCGTCGCGCCGACCATGCCAGCGCCTACGATTCCGATTTTCATAAATCAGCTCCTGAATTTGCCTGCCAGTTCGTCTCCTAGTTTATCGTCTGTCGGCGGCTGCGCCACCAGATTCCCGGCAAACGGCGTAGTTTGTTCGTTGTGCTGATGCGCGCCCGGCGCGAGAACACATCGTAGTCGTGTTTTTCAATGTCGGTCAGAATGGCCTGGTAGAGTTCTGCGGCGGCGGCGATGGCGAAACGCCCATCCGGGTCCAGCAGCGCGATTCCTGGCCATGATTCGGCGTACAGATGACGGTTGCGCTCGATCTGAAAGCGCATGAAGGCCCGCCAGCGATCATCGACATGCCCGGCCTCGATATCCGCCTCAGTCAGATCGAAAGCGTGCAGCTCGTTCTGAGGCAGGTACAACCGGCCAGCCCGCCAGTCTTCACCTACGTCACGCAGAATATTGGTGATCTGGAGCGCGACGCCCAGCTTGACGGCATAGGGTAGGGCGCGTTCGCCAGCAAAGCCGATAATGTGCATGGCCATCAGCCCAACTGTCGATGCCACGCCGTATGAATACTCGGCCAACTCGCTGAAAGTCGCATAGCGGTTTTTATGCAGATCTCGCGCCACACCGTTAATGAGTTGTTCGGCATAGCCATTGGGTATATTGTAACGAGAACGGGCATCAGCCCATGCCAGAGCGACCGGGTCGTTGGCTGGGGGATGCGCCGCCGATACACGTTGTTCCCAGTCAGCCAGCGACATCTGGCGATAGCGCCGGTCGCCGTCATTATCGACAATATCATCGGTCACCCGGCAAAATGCGTACAGCGCGCGAACGGCCCGTTTTTTGTCGGGGGGCAGCAGAGATGATGCCATATGGAAGGTGCGGCTGTGTACTTTGGTGACATCTTCACAATGCGCGTAAGCCGCCTGCAGGACCCGAAAATCGGTTTCGATGTTTGCCACTGGGGTCTGATTCTGCAAAGCTTCTTCAGCCCAGGTGACAAGGCGATATTCCCATGATTGGTGTGCCTGCAAGGTCATACTCCGCTCGTTTCGTTACATGGCCATAATAAAAAAAGTTACACTTACATGGTCCAACTCAATCTGCGGGTTATTATTGCGCATGGCGGCATAGAGTGAGATGAAGCAAATGTTAGTAAGCTGTTAAAGCACCGTCGATTTGCCGGATGCCATGATGAACAAAAGGCTGGTAAACAATACCTATCGAATACCAGCCGGTTGTATCCGCATCTTAACAAACTCGCTCGCTCAGAGGTTCAGTTCGCCGCTGCTTCCGGCCAGATGATATTCCAGCATCGACCGGGCTACTGTCTCCGGGCTGAGTGCCTGCTGAGGCAGATTAAACGGCACATTTTCCCACATCGGCGTATCGACCGCCGGCGGTCGAACAATGGTGATGCGTTTTCGACGATGTTCTTTTTGCAGTACATCCATAAATGCTTCAAGCCCGGCCTTAGCTGCGACGTACGCGCCCATACGGGGCAGGGTGATCTTGTGGACATAAGCACCGATGACCATCAGGTGACCGTCTTTTTTCAGCAAATTCAGGCTCGAACGTGCCGCCAGAAACGCCCCGTCCAGGTTGGCCACGATAGTCGCCTGCCATGCCTGCGGTTCAAGTTTTTCAAGTGGATCAGCGGTCAGGCCACCGGCAGCATAAACGACCAGGTCCAGGCCATCGGTCTCGGCAGCGACCAGCGTCGCGATGCTGGCCGCGCTCGCTGGTTGGCTGGCATCAAACGGAAAGGTCATGTCGGCAGTAGTAGGGATAGCATCTTCGCGGCGAGCGGCGCCGAAGACGCGCCAGCCTTCTGCTTTCAGTTGATTAACGAGGGCACTGCCGATGCCACCCGATGCTCCCCAGATTAACGCTTCCGGCATGAGTTCACGCTCCTCGCTGTGTACTGATTCGCTGGGCCGCTGCGATTAGCGCGTCAACGTCCGGATGATCGCCAACGTGCTTGCTGTAGTAGGTATAGGCGACTTTTCCCACTCTATCGATGATGAAGGTTCCTGGCAGCATTTTGACGTTGCCGGACGGTTTGCCACCGACATATCCGTTCCGCATCGCTCGGAAGCCCGCCTTCAGTACATCCAGCGAGGCGATCTCCTGAAAGCCGCCTTCGCGCAGGCCATAAGCATGGTATGCTTCCTCACCACCAGCGTTACCCGTCAGGCAGGTGATGCTGGGTGCCAGTCGCGTGCAGTAACGGTCAATGTGTTTGGGTTCACCCATCGCCACCGCAACGACCTGTAGGCCAGCGGCGTTTAACTTGTCTTTGTTCAGCTCTAACTGAGCCAGCGCCTCACGGCAGAATGGTCAGCCAAAATGACGCAAAAACATCAACAGGGTGGGGCCGTTTGCCCATAATGAGTCCAGCGTAACCCGCTGCTCGGAGATATCGATGAGGTCTATCGTCGGTGCCAGGTCGCCAGTGTTCAGGCGCGAAATACGGGTATCCATGGATTGAAACAGCACTCCTTGTTCATTGCGTTACATTACATACATATCACATGGTCACGTTATGATGACTGCTGGCGACTGCGAACTGTCAGCGAGCAGTTGCCAGCGTGCGCGTCCAGCCAGTTGGTCGCCAGACGTACAATGAGCGTGGCTGCGATCAGTACGATGCCCAGCGCGCTGACAGTGATAACGGCGGTTTCCGTCTGGTTGGCGATGATGCCCACAAACGCCCACACGATCACCCCTGCATAGATCACATCAGACCGGCTGAGCACAAGCGAAGCTGTCAGCCCGGCGGCCACGGTCAGAATAATCACCGCCCAAATCCAGGCATCCAGTCCAAATCCGTTCCAGCCGAGGTCAACCAGTGTGGTGCTGACGTTGGCGATTGTCGCAATGCTGATCCAGCCTAGGTACAGGCTGAACGGCGCGTAGATCAGCCAGCGTTCGGCGGTGGACTCAGCACTTGTGCCCGCCGCGCTGTTGTCGTTGATGCGCCGGTAAATCGCCAGCAGCGAACCGAGTAGCACCAGCATGGCAACCAGCGTCAGCATGAAAAGCTCGTAGTGCCACAACACAACCCACGCCGCGTTAGCGATATTCCCCAGCGCGAACAGATAGCCGATCCGGCGCAGGGTAGGGTTTTCCCGCTGCGACGGCAGCGCCTGATAGACAACAAAGGCGATGAGTGCCGTGTAAATCAGGCCCCAGATAGCGAACACATAACCCGCCGGCGTGACAAGCGTTGGCAGGCTGTCTGATATTTCGCCTGTTGTGCGCCCGTTGATAGGCAGGGCGTTGGCCAGTGCGTTGACAATCAGAACTACAGAAAGGCTGGCGATGTTGACCGCCTGCCTGAGGACATCCTTGTTCATCAACCCTCCTCAACATGATGACGTATTGCGGTATGATTGTTGACAGAATAGCCGCATGAACTGAAGTAATGCTGATACCGGATTAAGTAGTTAGTGAATAGAACGCACTCCGGCCAGTGATCCCGACCAGAGTGCGCGGACTGTCCACAATATCAGTTGGTTGTCTCGTATCAACCTGTCGAATAAACCCCATCGACAAAGTTTAGAAGATCGGCGTTAAAAGCTTCGACCGCTTCCTCCATCGGCATGTGGCCGACGTTATCATAGACCACCAGCTCGGAACCAGGCAGCATCTCATGCAGGAACTCGCCCTGGCTCAGTGGCACCCAGGTGTCCTGCGCCCCCCATATCAGCAGAGCCGGTATATCGAGCGCAGCCAGATCAGCCACATTAACCGGGGCCGGCATGGCGTCGCTGCTGAACAGTGTCAGAAAGCCCGCTTCCCAGTTCTCGACCTGAAGCACACGGCTGTAACCCGCGCGGATGTCGTCCGTCACGTCGAACGACGGATGATAAGCGCCTTCCAGAATGCTCGTAAACCGTTCTGGTGTCAGGAAGGTGCGCACCAGAGCCAGCGCCAGCGGCGCTTCTGGATCGATATTCTGCCCCAGATCGAACAGCCCTCCCAGCCCGGAGTCGCCCGCCTCCGCTTGCTCTCTGCTGCCATCGGCACCTCGATCATCGCCAACAGCCCCGGCGACAAACACCAGACCGGTCACACGCTCCGGGTAAAGCAGGGCCGTATGTGCGATAACGCCGCCACCCGCGCTGTGACCCACCAGCACCGCCGAATCGATCCCAAGCGCGTCCATCAGCCCGGCAGCGATAGCCGCGTGACCGGTCCCCGTCTGGTCGATGGGGCTTGGCTGTTTGTCGGACAAGCCGAACGGGGGTCGATCATACGCGATCACACGATAACCGGCTTCCACCAGCGGCGCGATGTTGTCACGCCAGGTGAACGTCGAACCGCCGAATCCGTGCAGCAGCATCACCACCGGGCCATCTGCCGGGCCGTTTTCAGTGTAGTAAATGCTCAACCCATTCACGTCGACAAACGCCCCGTCGGGATCAGCCAGTTCTTCGGCTGGTACGCCGGTTTGGGCGGCAATCGGTACAACCAGAATTAGAATGCCAACAATGAGTAGAATCCGATATAAGCGCATGGTTTTACCTGCCTTTCGAACATATCTCAGCTTGTCTCGCCATAAGCGGCCAGGGCCGCCTCGCGTGCTTTGGCGTGGTCCACAATGGGCTGCGGATAATTCGCCGGTGGTTGCGGCATCGTCCAGGGTTCGTGGATGAACTTGTCAGGCACGTCACGCAGTTCTGGTAGCCAGTAACGAATAAACGAACCGTCCGGGTCAAACTTCTTGGATTGCAGAATCGGGTTGAAGATACGGAAATAGGGCTGGGCATCTGTCCCCGTCCCGGCAGCCCACTGCCATCCGCCGTTATTCGCCGCCAGGTCACCATCGATCAGCCACTCCATAAAGAATCGCTCACCCTCGCGCCAGTCGATGAGCAGGTCTTTCGTCAGGAAGCTGGCGACGATCATGCGGGCGCGGTTGTGCATCCAGCCGCTGCCGGTGAGCTGGCGCATGGCAGCATCCACCGCCGGATACCCCGTGCGCCCCTCTTTCCAGGCTTGCACATCGTCCGGGGCATCGCGCCAGGGGACCGCATTGTACTTGCTGTTAAAATTCTGCGTCGTCAC
>CAZXCK010000013.1:0-60416 GCA_964639225.1 uncultured Anaerolineaceae bacterium
CCCCATCCGTTGATTCCGCATCATCAGCCGTGTCGCTGGCATCCTCGCGCCGCCGGTAGAAAATCACCTGCGTTTTACCATACTGGCGCTCGTCGTAGACTTCCAGATGCTTAAACTCAGTCGCGTCGTACTCTTTGGGGTCGATCTGCACGATGACCACCGTCTCTGGCGTCACCCAGCCCGGATTGGCGTCCAGAGCTTCCAGCGTGCGCCGCCATAAATCGCGGTACTGCGGCGGCGCGATGTAGATATAGTCGTAGGGTTTTGCCGGCGGCGACTGCCGGAGCAGCGCCAGCACATCGGTCCGGCGAATAGCAGCCTGGGCGCCCAGGCCGGTAATCGCCAGATTCTGCTGAATGGTGCGCACCGCCATTCGGTCCATCTCAACAAAGACAGCATGCTCCGCCCCCCGGCTCAGCGCCTCGATGCCCACGCTGCCCGTCCCGGCGAACAGGTCCAGGAAATTCGCGTCGCGCACACCGCGCCCCAGAATACTGAACACCGCCTCTTTGACGCGATCCATCACCGGGCGCGTGCTGTCGCCGGGGACCAGTTTCAGGCGGCGACCTTTGGCGCTGCCCGCGATAACTCGAATGCCCATAACTAACTCCCCCCGGCTTTATCGACGACCGCGCGCGCCGCATACAAATTCGACAGCGGCGCGCTCACCGGCACCGGACCGCCCGCCGCCAGCATAAAATGACGGTCGCCGGTGGCCTTCAGCAGATCAGTAGCCGCCTGTCGAATCATCGCTGGCGTGCCCAGCAGCAGATGCTGATCGGCGGAAAGACCGCCGCAGATAGTTCCCTTATACAGCCCGCGCGCTTTGTCCACGCCGGGCTTGACGCCGCTGATGTCCCAGTGCAGCGCCTGGACCGGATAACCCGCAGCCAGACTGAACATAGGCGCCGTGTTTTGCAAGCTGGCGATGTTCAGCCACCACTTGGGCGGCAGCGACTCCAGGATTTTACGGTCATAAGGCGCGCCCAGATGCTGGTATTCCGCTTCAGACATCAGGGCGAAGCTGGCGTGGCGCATCACATAAAAAACACCGGCGACCCCGGTGCGCTTGAGCGCCTCGATAAAGCGCAGCACCGACTCGGTGATGACGTTGAGGCCGGTCTGCAGGCGATCCGGATGAGACCGCAGATTGCGCAGCAGCAGATCGCCCTTGCCCAGCATCGCGGCCTGGCTCAGCGGGCTGTAGATGGTGACAATGTAGGGCACACCGTCCAGCCGAACCGCCTCATCGATCTGCTGGACGGCGGTCAGCAGCTTGCCTTGTTCGCCGCGCATGGGGTCCAGCGGACGCAGTTCGGTCCATTGCAAAGAGCGCGTCACCGGCACTTTGATAACACTTCGGTCGCCGCTGATCTCACCGCGCCAGTCGGTCGTCACGCCGTAATCGGCGGCGGCGGCGGTGCTCGCCGGGGTGATATTAATAAAATCCCAGTCAAACAATTGCTGGAAATGCAGCACCGAACGGGCGAAATCCGCCGCGCGCTGGTCGTCGCCGGGCCAGTGACGCCACAATGCCACCGGCACACGGTCCGGGCGCTCACCCGCCAGCACTTGTTCCAGGCGTTCGCGTTTATCCATGCTGTGTCACGATCATCAGAGCCAGACGACCCCGCTTCAGTGATGCCACAGGGCAGCGCGCACTAAACCTCAACACCCAGCTCGGCCAGCCGCTGGCTGGTCATGCGCATCAGCATCATATAGCGGTCGTCAGCGGTCATAAACAGCACATTCTCGCCATCACCTGCGTCATGTTCAGCGCGCAGTTGGGCGAGGTTGTCCTCGATCATCTTGTACGCGATCTTGAAATGCTCGATAGCGCGCTCATTTTCGCCAGCGGCACGCGCCGCCAGCCCCAGGCCGTAGTTCGCATCGACACTGTCCGCAGCGGTTCTGAGCACAGAGTCGAACTTGGCGATCGCCAGTTCGTTCTGGCCCTTGCGGTGCAGTTCCCAGGCTTCGCCGATCTGCGCTTTGATCTGATCTTCCTGCGACATCGTCATTGTTCTCCATGACTGCAAATAATCGGCCTGTATTGTAGCCGAATTGACAGGCCATCGCCAGACGAACCCTAACGGGTTATGCTCATATCAGACCCGCGCAATCGAAAGGCAAACCTGGTGGACAATGAGTGGCTTGAAATCAGACCGGCGCACGACGCCGATTTTGAGTTTCTGGCGGCGGCGGACGCGCATATCACCGCCGCCATGCTCCACACGAAGATCGCAGCCGGTGAGGTACTGGTAGCCATCACCGGCGATGAGCGCATCGGCCTGCTGCGCTGGGGCTGGTTCTGGGATAACACGCCGTTTATGAACCTGCTGTTTGTCGCCGAGTCGTGGCGTGGCCGGGGCGTGGCGACACAGCTCATCGCCCGCTGGGAAACCGATATGCGCACATACGGCGTGGATTTCGTGCTGACCTCGACCCTGTCTGACGAAAGCGCACAGCATCTGTACCGCAAACGGGGTTATCGGGATATCGGCGGCTTTGTGCTGCCCGATGAAGCGCTGGAGCTGATCCTGTTCAAGCCGCTGCATCCCTGAGGGCGAACATCACGGCTTGATGTCGATAACCGGTGGCAGCAGCAGCAGACTGCCAACCGGTTCGCCGCGCTCGTCGTAAAAGCCCAGGCCGCCCTCCTCCGGGCACAAAGGCGCGCAATCGATCACCTGTACGGCGATCTGGTACTGGCCGGGCCGCAGCACCGGCGGCAGTTCGATACGATACGGGTCCAGGATGTAACCGTTGGGCGTCCAGCGGCGCGTCGGGTAACCGCCCGGTGTCACCGGAGCCTGACGCGCCCACAGCAGCCCCTGATCGAGATCGTACAGCGCGACGCGCACGCGATAATTCTGCACCAGCACACGCGACAGCCGCCAGGCGATGCTGAAATCGAGCGTCTGGCCGCGCCGGTAAGTTGTGCGGTCCAGGTGATAGGCCAGCGCTTCCAGGCCAGCGCCGCTGCGCATATGCAGCGCGGTGCTGTCGTCCAGAGCATAACCAGGCCGTGCGTGCAGGCTGTACGGCGACTCTGGCCGGGCGAACAGCAGTACACACCCCACAAAGCCGACGGTCACCAGCATCAGCAGACGGGCATCCGGCGGCGACACCAGCGCCAACTCATCATAAAACAGGTACTGATCCCGGCGCAGGCGGCGCACCGTCACCGAGACGACGAGCAGCAGCGCCAGCCCGCTGATGAGCCAGGCGGCCCGCCGCACGGGAGTCGGACCCAGGCTGATGATCAGCTCGCCGTCGGCTGCGGCTGGAATCTCGACCTGGATCAGGCCGGCAGCGCTGGCACCGATGCGCACCGGTTCGCCGTTGAGTGTCGCCCGCCAGCCGGGGAAATAAGCGCGCAGCACATCGAAGGTGACGGGCTGCGTCGTCTGGATGAGGTAGCGGTCGCGGTGCGTCTCGGCACTGAGCAAGCTCGCCTGACGTTCAATGGAAAGCGTGCTGCGGGGAATACGCACCGGCACGCCATCGCTGCGATAGTCAGCCGCCAGCGATGGATCGAGCGTGGCGGGTTCGGGCAGTGTCGATGGCAGGCGCGCCCCCGGCGGCAGCACGGCATAGCCGAATCCCTGCTGCTCGTAAACGATCTGGTCAGCGGCGGCAGCCTCGCCGAAATGCTCGCCCCACAGCGGCGGCAGCCAACCGGGGAAAGCCAGCGCCAGTGCCGCGATCAGCGCCAGCGGCGGCAGCAGTCGCCGCCAGCGACGCAGGCGCGGATGCTCCGCCCAGGCCAGGGCCGCGCTGCCGCCAACGGCTCCGCACAGGCTCACCGGACCCAACAGCCACGTCTCGCCAGGAAAGACGACCAGCGCCAGCAGCAGCAGTCCCGCACCAGCAGCCAGGCATGCCAGCGGCAGATGCCAGCGCGCGGCCAGTCCCCGGCGCAGATGCAGCCCCGCCACCTGCGCCAGCCCGGCAAAGACCACCAGCGGCAGCCCCAGCGTGAACTGCGGCAGCGTCACGATCTGCCCCAGATCAACGGCCTGCACCGGACGCAGCACAGCGCGCCAATCCAGTGCACCAGTCACCGGCTGGAACGGCGCTTCAATCCAGTGGACGGCGTCGCGTTCCAGCAGCGCCGGCAGCCAGAAGAACGCCGCCAGCAGAACGCCCGCACACAGCGCAATCAGCGCCTGCCACACAACAGCACGCTGAACGCGCCCGTCCCAGCCGATCAGCAGCAGCGCCAGTCCAAAGCCGACCAGTGCCAGCCGCACATCGGTGAGCAGCAGCGCGGCGCCAATGAACGCCACCAGCGCGAAATCCAGCGGGCGATTGACCAGCATCAACCGGCTGGCGCTCCACAGCACCGCCGGCAGCAGCGCCAGTCCCAGCACGCCCGCCAGGTCGCCCAGCAGATAGGGCGCAGTGAGGCCCACATACGGGCTGTAGACGTACAGCAGCGCCGCCAGAATACCCGCCGCCGCTCCGGCTCGCCGCAGAACGAACACATAGGTCATGGCACCGGCCAGCGCCAGCCCAGCGATAAACAGCACGCGCACCGCGACGACCGGATCGTTGGTGAACATCACACTGATGACCGCCGCGCTGTAGGCAGCACCCGGTGGATAATAATGCGGCACCGGCGCGCCATAGCCCCCCTGGACCGCCGCCGACCAGCGCGGATACAGCCGCCCCTCGCTGAGCGCCTGCGCGGTGTCGGCGGCGGCGTAGACGGCGTTCTCGGCGGCGTTGGTGCGCGGCAGACCATCGCGCAGGGCGAAAGGCCAGCCCGCCACCAGACACAGAACCAGTACCAGCACCACACCCCAATCGACGCGCTGGCGCGCCTGCCGCATCCACAACGGCAGATCATCGGACCGCACCGCTGGCACCGGGCGGCGCATGGCTGGCGTCTGCTGCTGGCCGGATGGCATACTGTGGTCGTCGTCCATAGAACCCGCAAAACCTCGCTGACTGTCCTTCCATTGTACGCTCAGGGCGTGCTTGATTTGTGTTAACGACGGTGCTATGCTGTGCATCCTCGTGGTGATTAGGATAACTAGAGTGGACATCAGGCCCGCCAACCCGACCGATTCGCCGCACCTGGCCGACTTGTGGCAGGAACGCGCTGTTCTGCTGCGCCAGGCCGACGCGCGCACCGCCCGCCACCTGCCAGACCGAGAGGAATGGCTGGCTCGCCTCGATGAGCGTATGGCGGCATCGACGGCGGCGGTTTTCGTCGTCGAAGAAACCGGCCAGCCACCCTTCGGCTACATCATCGCGGAGATAGAGCGCCAGCAGTCCGCGGGGCCGTCCCTGGGCGTCATCCGCGAGATGGCGCTGGACGCGCACACCTATCATGGCGGCGCTGGGCGCGCGCTGGTCGCACAGGCGCGGAACTGGCTGGCCGCGCAGTCCGTTGATCGAGTGGTCGCCCTGGTCCCGCGCTATCACGCCGTCGAGCAGGCGTTCTGGCGTGGGCTGGGCGCAAGTGAATGGAAAGACGAAACGTGGACCATCCCCCCGGAATTCATGTGGATGACGTGATAATACGCCCCGCCGCCGAAGCAGACGCCGAGGCCATTGGCCAGTTGTGGGAAAAACTGGTCAGCTACCACCACAATCTGGATACTGACCTGCCCACCGCCACCGGCGACGGCGGCATCGTCTATGGACGACGTATCGCCAACCGCATCGAGGACAGCCACACACGCGCCCTGGTCGCCGAGCATGACGGGCAGGTGATCGGCTTCGCGCTGGGTGTCATCGTCGATATGATGCCGGAGATGTTCGAGCAGGAAACCGGCGGCTTCCTGGCCGATATCTTCATTGAAGACAAGTACCGGCGGCTCGGCGTAGGCCGCAGGCTGGTCCACGAAATGGGACAGTGGTTTCGCTCGCGGGGCATCCAGCACATGGAATGGTACGTCGCGGCCCGCAACCGTGATGGCCGCGACTTCTGGGAAAGCATAGGCGGGCGCGATATTATGGTCCGTATGCGCATGGAGCTGTAACCCACCAACAGAAAAGGCCGAACAACATCATGACCGAACTCATCTACCAGACCGACGCCTACGCCCAGACTTTCGACGCCAGCATCACCGATGTGAACGTCGAGCAGAACGGCGTTTACCTGGACCGCACCGCCTTTTATCCCGGTGGCGGCGGCCAGCCCCACGACACCGGCACCCTCACCGCCGGCGACATCACCTACCCCGTTATCAGAGTCGCGCGCGGCAACCTGCACATCATCGACGGCGCGCTGCCCGCGCCCGGCACCGCCATTACCGGCCAGTTGAACTGGGAGCGCCGCTACCAGTTGATGCGCGTCCACACCACCATGCATATTCTGTGCGGCGTCATCTGGCGCGATTACGGCGCCAGCGTCACCGGCGGCAACATGGAGCCGCTGAAGGGGCGCATGGATTTCGAGTTCGAGCGTATGCAGCGCGAACTGGTGGATGAAATCGAGGCGGCCATCAACGCCGAGGTCGCCGCCGCGCGCGAGGTTCGCGTCAATATCCTGCCGCGCGAGACAGCCTTCACCATACCCGACCTCATCCGCACCAAGATCAACCTGCTGCCGGAAGGCATCACCGAGGTGCGCACAGTCGAAATCGTCGGGCTGGACCTGCAGGCCGACGGCGGCACTCACGTGCGCAACACACGCGAGGTGGGCACCATCCGCATCACCGACTACAAGAGCAAGGGCGGCATCAACAAACGCATCTATATCGAGCTGGACGATGCTGCGCCGCCCACAAACTGAGGAAACACGATGCGCTATCTGCACGCGGTAGGCGTTCACGAGAAATTTGTCGCCAGTGGCGTTTACATCCACTACCAGAATGGCGAGGCCACCGGCACTGTCGAACACTGGAGCGTCCACGAGCTGCCAGACGGTGCCCAGCTCATCCGCGTGGATGACGACTGGCGCGACCGCGACGGCAGCAGCGTCCTCATCGAGGCCTGGCGCAGCCCGGCCAGCGAGGGCGGGCGCATCGAGCGCTTCGACATCTCGGCCTTTGGCGCGCGCGGCGACGCCGTCCAGCGCGTGCGCGCGACGTTCAGCTTCAGCGGCGATCATCTGGAAGTCGGCCACAGCATCGACGACGCGCCGCGTCGCCAGCTTGAGATGCAGCTTCCACCGGGCTATATCGTCGCGCCGGAAGGGCTGATCTTCGGCGGCTTCGAGGCGGCGGAACTGGCACGTTATCCCGGCGAAGAACAGCCGGTGGTCTCGTATCTGCCGACGTTCCTCACGGCGGAAGCGGCCTTCCGGCCCGTCGTCCACCGCCAGCGCGTCGAGATCGACGCCGAGGAAGTCACAGTCGAAATCGGCGGCAAACCACACACAGCGCGCCGCCTGCACCAGAGCAGCCCGCTGGCTCCGGAAGTCCTCAACCTCTGGATCGACCGTCACAACGTCCTGCTCAAATATCAAGTGGACGACCAGCGGCACAGCGCCGTCCTCACGCGCTACGCCCGCCGCCCCGACCCCAAACCACGACCAACTTAAGCAACAGGGCCACATATGCTGACACAAATTCGTCTGTTCCTGGGACCGGGCCGCCTGCGGGCGCTCTTCTTTCTGTTAGCGGCCACTGGCCTCGCCAACCTGGTGCTGAACGGCTTCGTCAGTGAAGCGGACTGGGTACGCCCGGCACAGTCGGCGCTGGTGATCGTGTGGCTGCTGGGCAGCGCGCTGATCGTCGGCAGCGCCATGTCGCCCTTCGAGCGCGGACGCTGGGCCTCGATTTTAGCGCCCGCGCTGGGCGCGGTGCTGATCGGCGTGTTCCTGCTGCCAGATCGTCTGATGCTCATGCTGGGGCTGGCTGTCGGCTGGGTGGTGGCTGGCGCGCTCATCTTCAAGCCGCGTGGACCGATGGAGTACCAACAGGCCGTGCGCCACATGCGCAAGAACCGCTACAAAGATGCGGTCGAGGTGATGAACAAGCTGGTCAAAGCCGAGCCGAAGAATCCCAATCATCTGCGCTTCCGCGCCGAACTGCTGCGCCTGTGGGGTCAGACCGGGCAGGCCCGCCGCGACTACAAAAAGATGATCGAAATCGCGCCGGAGTCGGCGGTCGCCTATAACGGGCTGGCCGAGGTCGAACTCCAGGTGGGCAACTACACAGAAGCGCGCCAGGCGGCGCTCAAAGCCTACGAGCTGGCCCCGGACGAGTGGGTAGCCGTCTACAACCTGGGCATGATCGAGGACCGGCTGGGCGAGTCAGCGGCGGCGGTCGAGCATCTGAATCAGGCGCTGGCCGCCAAAATCCCGGACGCGCGCCACCGGCTGCTGATTTACCTGTATCTGGCGCGGGCCTACGCTCGCCAGGGCGACCTGGAAGCGGCCCAACGAGCCGCCAGCGGTGTGAAGAAGCACGGCGGCGGCCTCAATGAGTGGCAGGTCATCCTGCAGAGCGACCAGGCGCAGACCCTGCGCGACGTGCTGGCCGACGACATCGAAACGGCGCGTGCCCTGGCCTACGATGAGATCAGCGTCGAAGCGCTGGGACACTAAATCGCATGGGCAGACTGACCGCTTACCTCATTGAACAGTTCCGCCTGTGGGACCGCCGCGCCCAGACCGGCCTGCTCATCGCGCTGGTGCTGATGGTCCCGGCGCTCATCACCGCCGCCACCGGCCCGCAGAACCTGCGCATGCCGGCCACCATCGGCTTTATGGGCTTAATCATCTCCGCGCAGGTGATTATCATGTGGGCCAATCGCGGCATGGTTACTGACTATACGCAGGCGCAGCGCTTCTACCTCGACGGCGACTTCGCCGCCGCCCGCGATCTGCTGGAGCACATGCGCGCCCGCGACCGGGAACGCAGCCGCACGGACTTCCGCGCCCTGACGCTGCTCGGCAATACCTATCGCCAGCTCGGCGACCTGGAGCGCAGCGCGGCGGTTTTGTCTGAAGCTGTTAACAACGCCCCCAATCATTATTTTTCCCTCTATGGTTTTGGCCGTACACTGTTGGTACAGGGACGCTACCAGCAGGCCGCCGACACACTGGAGCAGGCGCTGGCCAATGGCGCGGCCCCGGCCATCCAGATGGATGCCGGCGAGGCCCACTACCGCAATGGCGACTTTGAGCGCGCGCAGTATCGGCTGCTCGGCGGGCAGGAAGCCGCCGCCAGCGAGCCGCACCGCGCGCTGATGACCGCCTGGCTGCTGCACCGGCTGGGACACGGCGCGCCGCCCTCGGCGGATGTCATCGCCGCTGGCCTGCCTTACTGGCAGGCCCAGGCCAAGCTGTTCGCCGAAACATCCTACGGCGCCGACCTGGCGGCGGACCTGAGCGATCTACAGGGTATGGCCTAAGGAGACCCAGATGTCGCTCTTCACAAACAAACAGGGGGGAATCTCACTCGTCAGAGTGGGAGCGATGATCGCCGTGCTGGGGCTGCTCGTCGCCCTGGCCGGTTATCTGCTGTTTCAACTCGATATCTCACGCCGCCGGTCACCATTGGATGTACGGCTGTACCCCGGCGCGACGGCGTGGTTCACTGAAGACTACCGCGCCAACGCGCGCCGCGTCGTCTATCAGGCGGCGGGTGTCACACCAGAAGAAGTGGCGAGCTACTACCAGACTCGACTGGACGACCATCTCGACAGCAACACCGCCGACCCCAACCGTGAACAGTGCGTGCGCACGCCGCGCATGGGCGAGTTTGCCGACTATGTGCCCGGCAGCGGCAACCTGCCCTACTTCTACCGTTGCGTCTTCGATAACTCGACCATGGGCGCTACACAGACCACCACCGTCACCATCCAGCCCGGGGTCCGCAACGACAGCGCCGATCCGCCGGTCGATAACGAAGGCATGACCATCATCGAGTATGAGCAGGTCTGGGCCAGATAATCCGCCCGCCAGCGGCCAGCCACCAGACGATCAGCCCGCCGGATGCAGTCCGCCGCTGCTGGTGATGCTGCTGGCGCTGGCGCTGGTGATTGCCGCGCTGGTGCTGGCGCTGAATGTGTTCGGCGTGGTCTCCGCACTGGTTTTCCCCGCCGATCCGCCGCTGCCCGACGGTCTGGCACGGGTCGAACACCAGCGCCGGGCGCACGGCCTCGACGAGTGGACTTACGAGTCCACCACGTTGAATCCGTGCGCGGCGGCGGCCTTCTTCCGTGACGAGGGCGGCACGTGTGTCGTCGATGATGCGCTGTGCAGCGACCAGACCTACCACAGCCCTGGCCATTCGGTCGAAGCAATAGCCGAATGCCAGCATACCGGGCCGTTCTCGGCCTTTGGGCTGCGCTGGCAGGTGGTCATCGGCACGCGCTACAGTCGCAGCGCCACCATCCGCGACACGACCGTACTCCACATCACCCGCGAAATCCTGTGGGGTGGCCTGCCGCCCGCCACATCGACGCCGCCGCCCGGCCCATGAAGTGATTCTGACACGTTATGCAGGCTGGATTCTCCGGTATTCCTACTTCCCGAATGTCAAAAACTGGTTCATAATGGGCCGTAATTCACCGGTTCAAAACTCAGCCGTCCCGCTTCGATAGCGCATTGCAGGAGGTGCAAACGTGGTGAGGAGTCTCAAGGCACTCACACCGCGACTGATTGCCGGTCTGATACGTTAAACGGTCCACCTATTTTCGCAGACGTATCAGGATAACGTGGAGGAATCATGTTCAAAGCAGTCAGTCCCAAAATCGACATCCAGAAGCTAGAGCAGGAAGTCCTGGATTTCTGGCGTATGAATCGCGTCTTCCACCGGACGATGGAAGAGCGCGAAGACGGCCCGCGTTACGTATTCTACGAGGGTCCGCCAACAGCCAACGGCCAGCCCGGCAGCCATCATGTGCTGGCGCGCGCCTTTAAGGATATGTTCCCGCGCTATAAAACCATGCGCGGCTATTACAGCCTGCGGCGCGGCGGCTGGGATACGCACGGCCTGCCCGTCGAGATCGAGGTCGAGAAAGAGCTGGGCATCCAGCACAAGCACGAAATCGAAGAGTACGGCGTCGCCGAGTTCAACGAGCGCTGCCGCTCCAGCGTGTTCCGTTACATCACCGAATGGGAGAAGATGACGGAGCGCATGGGTTACTGGGTGGACCTCGACACCGCCTATGTGACCTTCACCAACGACTACATCGAAAGCGTGTGGTGGATTCTGCGCCAGTTGTGGGACAAAGGACTGCTCTACAAGGGTTACAAGGTGGTCCCCTACTCCACGCTGGCCGGCACACCACTGAGCAGCCACGAGGTTTCGCTGGGTTACGAAACCGTCAAAGACCCCAGCGTGTTCGTGCGCTTCCCGCTGCGCGACAAACCCGGTGTCTACTTCCTGGTGTGGACCACCACCCCCTGGACGCTGCCCGGCAACGTGGCGCTGGCCGTCGGTGACGATGTCGATTATGTCCAGGTGGAAGGCCCGGCATCCGACGGCGAAGGCACCGAAAATCTCATCCTGGCGGCGGAGCTGGTGGAGAAAGTCCTCATCCACCCGGAAAACTATCAGGTCGTCAGGCGCTTCAAGGGCCGCGAGCTGGTGGGGCAGCATTACAATCCGCTGTATACCTTCCTGCCGGTTGAGCAGGACTACGCCTACGTCGTCCCCGGCGATTTCGTCAGCACCGAGGACGGCACCGGCATCGTGCATATCGCGCCCGCCTTCGGCCAGGACGACATGGAAGTAGGCCGCGCCAACAGCCTGCCCGTGCTGATGACCGTCAACACGCGCGGCGAGTTCATCGACGCCGTGACCAAGTTCCGCGGCCTGTGGTTCAAAGACGCCGACCCGGAGATCACCCGCGACCTGCGCGAGCGCGGCCTGATGTACAAGGCCGGGCAGTACGAGCACAGCTACCCGTTCTGCTGGCGGACCAAAGCGCCGCTGATGTACGTCGCCCGCGAGACGTGGTACATCAAGACCACCGAGTACAAAGACAAGCTCATCGCCAACAACCAGCGCGTCAACTGGGTGCCGGACCATGTCAAGGACGGTCGCTTCGGCAACTGGCTCGACACGCTCAAGGACTGGGCGCTGGGCCGCGAGCGCTACTGGGGCACGCCGCTGCCCATCTGGGTAGATGACGAAAACGGTGATATGCTGTGTGTGGGCAGCGTCGAGGAACTGAGCCAGCTCACCGGGCGCGACCTCACCGACCTGGACCTGCACCGCCCCTACGTGGACGACATCACCTTCCCCAACCCGCGCGGAACCGGCGGCACCATGCGCCGCGTGCCGGAAGTCATCGACGTGTGGTTCGACAGCGGCGCCATGCCGCTGGCCCAGTGGGGCTATCCGCACCGCAACCAGGCCGAGTTCGAGCAGCAGTTCCCGGCGGATTACATCTGCGAAGCCGTGGACCAGACGCGCGGCTGGTTCTACAGCCTGCACGCCATCGCCTCGCTGCTGTTCGACGAAGTCGCCTTTAAGAACGTCATCTGCCTGGGTCACATCCTGGACGCCGACGGCCAGAAGATGTCCAAGACCAAAGGCAACGCCGTTGACCCCTGGCAGGTGCTGGACGTACACGGCGCGGACGCCTTCCGCTGGTACATGTACACATCCGGCCCCGCCGGCGAGTCGCGCCGCTTCTCGGTCGATCTGGTGGGCGAGGTCATCAAGAAGTTCTGGTCCACTCTGTGGAACACCTACAGCTTCTTCGTGACCTATGCCAACCTGGACGGCTGGACGCCAGACCAGCCCGCGCCGCCCGTCGAAGAACGCGCCCTGCTCGACCGCTGGGCGCTGGCCGAGCTGCACCGGCTGACGCAGCAGGTCACCGAAGCGATGGAGTCCTACGACGCCACCGGCGCGACCCGCCCCATCCAGAACTTCGTCGAGGCGTTGAGCAACTGGTACGTCCGCCTCAGCCGCCGCCGCTTCTGGAAAGGCGAAGGCGACAGCGACAAGGCCGGCGCTTACGCCACGCTGTACGAATGTCTGGTGACGGTCGCCAAACTGCTGGCACCCACCATGCCCTTCATCAGCGAGGCGATGTACCGCAATCTGGTGGCCGGGATGGACAATTCCGTGCCGGAGAGCGTGCATCTGGCGCTGTGGCCGGAGTTCGACGAGGCGCTCATCGACCGGGCGCTGCTCGACGAGATGGCCCTGGTGCGGCATCTGGTCAGCCTGGGGCTGGCCGCCCGCAACAACAACCAGGAAGACGGCAAACTCTCGCCCATCGGCGTGCGCCAGCCGCTGGCATCGGCCATGTTCTCGCTGCGCAGCAGCCAGGAGAGCGAAGTCGTCAGCCGCTACAGCGAGCTGATCCGCGACGAACTCAACGTCAAACAGGTCGGCACGCTGGACCAGGCCGAGTCGGTCATCAGCTACGTGCTCAACCCGCTGCCGGCTCAGTTGGGCCGCAAATACGGTAAAGACTTCCCCCGCGTGCAGAAGACCCTGCGCGAAAGCGATCAGGACGCCGTGCGCGCCTGGGCGCAGGCACTCCAGGCCGGGCAGACCATCACCGTCAGCATCGACGGCGACAGCTTCGAGGTCACCCCCGAAGAGTGCGAGGTCAAGCAGCAGGCGGCAGCAGGCTTCGTCGCCGAGGAACGCGGCTATCTGGCGGCGGTCGATGTCAACCTGACCGAAGAACTGGTCCAGGAAGGGCTGGCCCGCGAGGTCGTGCGCCGCATCCAGACGCTGCGCCGCGACGCCGGTTTTGAGATCGACGACCACATCGAAGTCACTTACACCGCCACCGGCAAACTGGCCGAGGCCGTCGCCAAATTCCAGGAGACGATCAAAGCCGAGACGCTGGCCCGGTCTATGGTCGAAGGCGAGGCCGCCAACGGCTTCCACAAGGCCGAGTTCCTGCCCAACGAGGACTCCAAAGCGGATAACTCCATCCGGGGAGACTCCCTCACTTTGGGCATTAAGCGCATCCAGCGTTAGCGTTTTGTGAATTTCCACCAAAATCAGAGACAGGGCGACCCTTAAAACAGGTCGCCCTGTTTGCTTATGGCGCGTTGTGTTATATATTTTGTGAGGACTTTCGCAAAAATCAACAACTTGCAGCCGGATGCTGACCGCGCCGGCAGACCACAGGACCGATCCAACACATGACCGACACCAACACCGCGACCTTACAGGCTCTGCTGCAATTCGCCCTGCCGCTGGGCAGCACCCTCGCCGCTGGCTCGCCAGAGACAACCATCAACTGGGCGCTGACCGTCCGCGCGCAGCCGCCCGCCTTCCCCGACGTCTACGGTGGCGAGCTGGCGCTGGTATCGATGGAGATTCTGCGCAGCTACGACAGCCGCATCACGCTGGCCGAGGTCGTCGCCCATCTGGCCGAGGCCGGTGTCAGCGCCATCGCCGTCGACGAGGACGCCCCGCCGGACGCCGTGACGATGGCCGGGGCGCGTGGCGTGAGCCTGCTGTGCCTGCCGCCCGGCAGCAGCCTCAGTTCCGCCGAGCGTGCCGTCAACAAGCTCATCGTCAACCAGTCGGCGCAGCTTACCCAGCGCGCCCTCGATATTCAGCGACAGCTCGCCGGACTGGCCGCCGAAAACCGCGACCTCAACAGCCTGCTGCAGATCATCGCCCGCGCCACCGCCAAGCCGGTTGTCGTCCACGACGACGCCGGTGTGCTCATGGCGCAGGTTTACCCGCACGTATCGCGGCGCGGCACCAGCAACCGCAACCTGCTGACCAGTATGCCCTACAGCGCCTTCCAGAACTGGCTCAACCGCGAAGCGCCCCAGTCCCAGGGCGCGATCGTCGTCAGCCCCATCGGCCATACGACCGTCCTCAAAGTCGAAAAGCGTGTAGCTGGCTACCTGTCCATCATCGACAGCGACGAGCGCCTGGAAGAGTTCGACCGGCTCATCCTGACCTACGGCGCGGACGTGTGCGCTATCGAACTGGCCAAAACACGCGCCATCGCCAGCGCGGTCGAACAGACACGCGGCGACTGGGTGCAGATGTGGCTCAGTGGCACGCCCGCCGACGACGATCTGCTGGCGACACGCGCCTATCAGGCGGGCTTCGACCCGAACGTCAGTTTCATCGTGGCTGTGTTCCGTGCCACCACCCAGGCCGGAGCCACCCTGCCGCTGGAGTCACTCATCTCGCTGGTGCGCGACGACATGACCCGCCGCCAGATCAACGGAGCCATCGGCCAGTATGTCGATGTCATCGTGGCGCTCTATCCCCTGGACGAAAGTCCGCAGGCGGTGGGCCGCGTGCGCGCCATCGTCGAGGAGGTGCGCGCTCAACTGGCCATGCGCACCCCCAGCGGACGGGTCGCCGCCGGACTCAGTCGCCCGGCGGACGGCCTGAGCAACCTGCGCGAAGCCTACCGCGAGGCCAAAGATACCCTGAGCATCGCCCACGAGCTGGACGAACACGAACAGACGACCTTCTACGGCGACCTCAAACTGTACCAGCTTCTGCTGGGCCTCAAAGAGCGCAACCTGGACCATCTGCGCCAGTTCTACAACGAGACCTTGCACCCACTTACCGACCACGACGAACGCAAAAACGGCGATCTGGTGCGCACGCTGACCGGATTCTTCGACGCCAACGGCAACCTGGCGAAAGCCGCCACCGATCTCGACGTACACCGTAACACGCTCGTCTACCGCCTGGAGCGCATCAGCGATCTAACCGGCCTGGACCTCAACGACGCCGACAACCGCCTGATTCTGCATCTGGCGCTAAAGGTGCAGCGAGTGCTGGCCACGCTGCCGCGTGGATGATACTGGCCATACCCGCGCTTGAAAATTCCTGAAGCTATCTTTTATAATGCAGTCTCGTCTGAACGATCCTGCCGGGCAAAAACGAGATGATCTGCAAGTTTCATCCCCGGCCCCACGCACAGCGGAGCGCCGGCTCCGATCATCTCAGTACCCATGCAACGGGCTTGTTGATCCCGTTTTTTTGCCCCCCGGAACAAGTACATTGGAGGCCGTGACCCTTGCTCACCAGTCAGCGTTGGGCGCGAGAATTCGCCGTTGGCCCTGAAGACATCGACTTTCTAGTTAACCTGCTGCTGGATAAAGAAACACCCCTCTCCAGCAGCGAGTTGGCCCGGATTCTGATTGAACACCACCTGGAAAACGAGGCGGCGGCCATCCAGGAGCAGTACAAAGACCTGCATGTTTACAGCCCGGCCCAGCCCTACGCCGTCGGCCAGCGGCTGATTTTCCCTGTGCTGGATTTCGCCACTGGCGTCGTCACCGACATCCGCCCCGGCGACAACCCCGACTATGGCGAGTTCAGCGTCATCAGCGTCGAGTTTGAGAATGGCGGCAGCACGCGCCAGTTCGCCGCCGAATTTTCCCAGCCCCACAAACTGAGCGAAGACGAAGCCAGCGGCGGACTGCTGCCCGGCAGCGAACTGCCGACCGTGGACGACGTACTCGAACACGACGGCGAAGAGATCGTTGAGACGGTCGAGACCGCCCTGATCGAAAACGACACGCTGGCCTTTATCGGTGGCCTGTGGTTCCCGCGTGACCTGATGCTGGAACTCAACGAGGGGCATCTCAATCTGGCCGAGGCCGTCCTCGACCTGGTGGAAGGCGGTCCGCTGACCACCGAGGCCATCCTCGACCAGATCGGCGGGCTGGGCGATGCGCCGCGCTCGCTTCAGTTGTTCAGCATGAACTACACACTCAGCCACGACTCGCGCTTCGACGAGGTGGGCCGCGCCGGCGAAGTGCTGTGGTATCTCACGCGCATGGAACCGGCTGCGGTGAAAAACAAGCCGCAAACGCTGGAATACACGCCCATCGACCACAACCGCGACCTGCTCGACGACGATATGCTGGCCCTGGAGCAGGAGATCGGCGACGAGCTATCGCCGCTCAAAGACCAGCGCGGCGTCACCCAGGGGACCATCACCCTGATTTACCCCCACCGGCGCGCGGGTACGCTGCCGCTCAACTGGCGTGTGCGCCACATCTTCCCGGCGGCGCGGCGTTCGGCCCGCATCTGGGTGACACTGGTCGATACCGACGACGGCGAAACCTTCACCGGTTGGGTGCTGCCCCGCGAGCGTTACGTCTACGGCCTGCAGCCACTTTACGAAAAGCACCAGATTCCCATCGGCGCCTACGTGACCGTCAGCACCGGCGACCAGCCCGACCAGATCAACATCGATTTCAACCTGTACAAAGCCCGTACCGAATGGATTCGGCTCATCGCCCCACGTGACGACCAGTTCGCATTTGAAAACACCAAGCGCGGCATCGGCGCCGATTACGACGACCTGATGATCCTGGG
This sequence comes from uncultured Anaerolineaceae bacterium, assembly GCA_964639225.1. Lineage (GTDB taxonomy): Bacteria > Chloroflexota > Anaerolineae > Aggregatilineales > Phototrophicaceae > CAZXCK01. The sequence continues at coordinate 17,202 of CAZXCK010000013.1, forward strand.
TGCCGACGACCTGACCGCGCTCGACAGCGCCATCAGCGCCATTCAGCGTGGGCGTCACAGCCTGGCCGCCCTGATGAAAATGATGATGCCCAGCCTGGGCCGGCTGACGCCCCAGGGGACTGTTCATGTCAAGACTCTCTACAGCGCCGTCAATGTCGTGCGCCGCTGCCCGCCTGCCCCAATTATGGCCACGCTTCTCAGCGACCCGGACTTTGAAAACATGGGCGGGGATTACTGGAGATTGAGCAGCACCTAAACAAACGACACCGATTGCAGTGTTTCAAGACGAAAGGCAAACCGTGCCATGTCTGTACCCGGCCCAGGAAAACCCAGCGCGCTCGTCAAACCGACGCTCAACACCCGTTTTCACATCGACTATGACTGGTGGGAACGCTCGCCCGAAGACCTGCGCGTCTATCTGCTCAGCCATCTGCTGCCAGAGCAGCGCGAACGCCTGAGCGCATCCGGAGAGGACCACGTCGTCGATTTTGTCGACCCGGAGACAGGCGAGGTAACCCAGCTCGACGAGCTGCAACTGGCGATTCAACTGGCGGCGCGCGACCCGAACTTCATCAACCCGCAAACACCCACCGTAGACAGCATCTTTCGCGTGTTCCTGAAGAACAACAACAAGCCGATGTCGCCCAAAGAACTGGCACCGATCATCAACCGCCCGGCGGAAACCATCCTGAAAACTCTGAGCGGCGGTCGCATCTATAAGGGCATCCGCCCCTTCCTGGATCGTTAGCGCCGCTCAATTCGCGGCCTGTAAAGCCAATGACCGTTACCCCGCACAAAGTCGCACAACCCGCCTGCCATCGCCTGCTGACAGCGCGCCTGCTGGCGCGCCCACACGATGCAGGCTGCTGCCTGACACAAACACACTTCACTGTTAGCCAATTAAGGAGAATTTGACTTGGGTCGAGTGATTAACACCGATGGTCCCGGCAAGCGCCGCAACAACCTGATGCGCACCGCCGCCGAGCTGCTGCGCCACCTCAGCCAGAAGCAGGACATGGACGACGACGCCCGCGACATGCTGGCCCTGCTCGTCTACTGCCTCAAAGAGATCGCCGACGGCATCGACGAGTCGACCGTCGCCTGGGAAAAACGCGATTACTGGATCAAAGCCGAGGAATTCCGGCAGCGCTGGCAGTGGACGCACCAGATGGCCACCGAACTCGAAACCATGCTCGTCAACGAGGACTGGCAGAATCTGCCGCCGCTGATGGTGAAGCTGTTCCCCTATTTCAGCGACATCAAAGTGACCAAGTTCACGCGCAAACCGGCGCTGTGGCAGGGAGCCTACAATCGCCTGATGGCCGAGCGCACCGGCTGACGCATCACCGGAAGCGTTCCTGCATCCAGGGATTCAGCCGGTCATAGTCGGGCACGGCCCCGTCTTCGCCGGGCCGGATCATATCGCGGTCGATGACCAGTTGATCCAGGCCGCCCAGGTTAATCAGCAGTCCGGGGACCAGCGTAAACAGGTCCAGCGGACCCAGGTCGGTGTCGATAGCGTCCACCAGCACCGCCGTGACCCCCGGCCAGTAAATCGGGTTGACCAGCCGGCGGGCGAAAGCGTTGACCACCTGCTGCTGGCGAGCCGCCCGCTGGTAATCGTCGTCGCTGTGGCGCGTGCGCGCGTACATCAGAGCGCGCTCGCCATCCATGTGCTGGCGACCCGGCTCAAAACGCACGGTCATCGTGCCGAAGTTCTCTGTCGGGTACGCACTATCGACGATCAGCCGCTCGACTTCAATCGTCACCCCACCCACCGCGTCGATCAGACGCTCAAACGCCCGAAAATCCAGACGCACGTAATGGGTAGGCTCCACGCCAAAACTCAGGCTGATGCTGCGCTTGAGCAGTTCCGGCCCCTGGCCGCGTGCTTCCATCTCCCCCAGCACGTTGATCGTGTTGATGCGCTGTGAGCCGTAACCTGGCACATTGATAAACAGATCACGCGGGAAAGAAACCAGCGACGCGCTCAACCGCGACGGATTCACACCCAGCAGCATAATACTGTCGGTGCGCGTCTGGTAGCCTTCGCCCTCGCGGGCATCCAGGCCCAGCAGCAGCACGTTGACCGGTGGCAGCGGCAGCACCACATAAGCCAGCACGGACGCGCCGCACGTCAGCAGCAGAAAAGCGAAAGCCGCCAGAACGACAATAAAGCCCTGGGCGACACAGCCGCGCCGTCTGCGCGGTGCCGGTGGGCGTGGAGCATGAGCATAGGTATAAGTCTGCATGGGCGCATTTTAGCCGAAGTCCGGCCCGCTGTTACAGGGCCGTCAGGTGATAATCGGCAGGCCGTCGGTCAGAAGCCGCCAAAGCCGGAATGCCGCGACCAGTTCGACCCGCCGGGCAGCAGGCTGAAGACTCCGCCCAGCGCGTCACTGATGAAAAGCGTACCTTCGGGCGCGGTCTGGTTCTGCACACTGAAAGGCATCTCCCACTCGTCGATAGCCCAGCCGATGCGCTGGCGCACGGCGGCGTTGTCACGCCACAACATCCCGAATCCCCGGCGCGGCTGCCACACACCCGCGCGCGGCGGGTTGGCATATTCCGCCGAGTCCTCAGGCATGCCTTCGACAAACTGATCGCGGTAGACTTCCCAGCGCGGGCTGGCAGCGTCGTTATACATCACGTAGATGGCGTTCTGCATGCCCACCCACACCATATAGCCATTCTCGAAACGCTGGAACACGCCCTGCCCCGCCATCGGCGGGCTGAGTGGGCAGCTCGCCGGGCGCGGCTCGATGAAGAACCACGTACTGTCGCAGATTTGCGGCAGCGGCTGCGCCACCGGCGCCGTCACCGGAATGACGATGCTGGTCGGAAAAGCCTGCATAGTGGCGGTGGCCGTCACCGTGATCGACGGCGTCGGCGTCACCGTCGGCGTGTAGGTATAAGTCGGTGAGGCGGTGGGCGTCTTGCTCGGCGGCAGCGTCGGCGTGATGAGCACAAAATCCGCCTCGACGGTGATGACTTCCAGCGGCGACAACCGTTCACTGGACGGCGGGCCGTCATCGGTGGCCCCAGGCGTCACAGTGGCCTGTGGCGTCGGCGTGTCGGTGATGAAGCGCGTCGGCAGTGGATTGGTCGGCGTCAGCGTGACATTGTCCAGCAGCACCAGTCCGCTCTGCGACGGCGCGGAACCGCACGCGGCCAGCCCCAGCGCCAGCAAGACGACAATAATTGCACTCAACCGCTTGAAAACTCGCATCCGCTGCATCTGTCTGTCACCACTCGCCCATTAATCCATCTTCGATTGTAGCGACATCCACCCCGAACGCAACGCCGTTATTATACTTTCATCCTGTCCCGACAGCATACGCGCGGCATAAGATCAGCAATTGGCACTAGAGTCATTGTCCAACAGGTTTTACGATGAACCTAAATCAGTGATACGGCTGACCAAAAAACCGTTTGGATAAGGTGTATATGATGTCTATAGACAACCTTCAGAACATATCACCCGTATACCAGGCCTTACTGGCGACCCTGTTTACGTGGGGCGTAACCGCCCTGGGAGCAGCCACCGTATTCACCACGAAGCAGATCAGCCGTAGAGTGCTGGATATGATGCTGGGGTTTGCGGCGGGCGTCATGATCGCCGCCAGCTTCTGGTCGCTGCTCGCTCCAGCCATCGACATGGCCGAGGATGGACCCACGCCGTCGTGGTTCCCCGCGCTTGTCGGCTTTCTGCTGGGCGCGCTGTGCCTGCGCGGCATCGACGAAGTGCTGCCGCACCTGCACCTGGGCTTTTCAGACGACGAAGCCGAAGGCATCAAAACACCCTGGCACCGGTCAGTGCTGCTGGTGCTGGCCATCACCATGCACAACATCCCGGAAGGGCTGGCGGTTGGCGTGACTTTTGGCGCGGCGGCCAGCGGCATTGAATCGGCGACGTTCGCCGGCGCGGTCGCGCTGGCCGTTGGTATCGGCCTGCAGAACTTCCCCGAAGGCATCGCCGTCGCTGTCCCACTGCGCCGCGAAGGAATGTCCCGACGGCGGAGTTTCTTATTGGGGCAGGCGTCGGGCGTCGTCGAACCGATCGCGGGCGTGCTGGGCGCGGTGGCCGTCATCACGATGGACGCCCTGCTGCCCTATGCGCTGAGTTTCGCCGCAGGCGCTATGATCTTTGTCGTCGTCGAAGAGGTCATCCCGGAGTCCCAGCGCGGCGGCAGCACCGACTTAGCCACAATGGGCGCGATGGTCGGCTTTGCCGTCATGATGACACTCGATGTCGCCCTCGGGTAGCTGCCCGCCACAAACCATGAATTTGTAGAAAAACGTTCATCTTTGCTTGACTCAGTCTTTCAATTACGGTATATTCAAATAGTATAGATGTATACAGACGTTTATTTGCTTATTTATGGGGCAGGTTAATGATATGTTGCTGCCGACACTGGATCGCACCAGTCCAAGACCACTATACCATCAGATTACCGACTGGATGCGCGAACAGATTCTGAGCGGCATCTGGCCAGAGCATTATCAGCTCAAGTCCGAAATTGACCTGGCCGCCGAGCTGAACGTCAATCGTGGGACGCTGCGTAACGCCATCAAGGCGCTCATCGACGAAGGTCTGCTGATGCGTATTCATGGCAAAGGGACGTTCGTGGCCGCGACCACACTCGAACAACCGCTGGCCGAAAGCCTGATTACCTTCTCCGAAGGGCTGATCGCCCAGAAAATCCCGTTTCAGACCCGTGTCCTCTCGACATCGATCATCCAACCCGACCCCTCGCTCGCCTCACTGCTGAACCTGCAACCAGAGGATACGGTTTTTGCGCTGCGCCGCCTGCGCCAGGTAAAGGGCCAACCCCTTATCGTTCTGAATAATTATGTGGTCTATCGTCACTGCCCCGGCATTGAGACGGTGGACTTCGACGAAAACAGCCTGTTCGAGACGCTCGAAGGCCGCTTTGGGCTGCGGCTGGACTGGGGCCGGCGCTTCTTTGAGGCCCAGGCCGCCAGCGACGAGATCGCCCAACTGCTGGATATCTCCATCTGCGACCCGGTGATGTACGCCCGGCAGATCGTCCATCTGGAAGACGGCCAGCCTATCGAGCTTTCCGACCTGTGGATTCGTGGCGATCACTTCCGTGTGTCGGCGGTGGTCAAGCGTCACAATCGCCGGAGCGGGATCACCACCATCCATCAGTATGGGCCAACATGAGTAATTGGCACAGAGCGCAGCATTCATACAGTCATACAGAAGTAACGCAACAACGCAGTTGATTGGCAGCAGTTCATTGATGAAGGAAGGGTAACATCTTGGCTGAACGAGCCGCGACTCGTCAAAACGGTGCATCGGTCCCACAGACCCTGCGTAAGCTGCTGGCAGCCCGCGAAGCCGGTGTGCTGCTGGCTCTCATCGTCATGTGTGTCTTCCTGACACTATCCAGCGACGCTTTTCTGACCTCGCGCAACCTGCTCAACGTCGGGCGCCAGGTGTCCCTGCTGGGAATTATGGCCATCGGCATGACGTTCGTCCTCATCACTGCCGAGGTCGATCTGTCGGTAGGGTCCATTTACGCCATTTCCGGCCTGTCCACCGGCATGCTGATCGTCGAAGGCTGGGCGCTGATTCCGGCGCTCGTCGCGGGATTGTTAATTGGCTCGTTCATCGGCCTCATTAACGGCGTGCTCTCCACCTACGGACGATTGCCATCGTTTATCACAACGCTGGGTATGCTCAGTGTGGCGCGAGGCGTGGCCCTGCTGCTGACCAACGGCCAGCCGGTGACGGTCAACGTGCGCCAGGGCGGTGACCCGGACACCATCGACCAGTTTTACCAGCTCGGCCAGGGGCAGCTCTTCGGCCAGATTCCAGCGCAGTTGGTGTTCTTCGTCATTGTGGCTGTGCTGGCCTGGGCGCTGCTGTCACTGACGACTTACGGCTTCCGCGTGTACGCGGTGGGCGGCGGCCTGAAGGCGGCGCGCGTGTCTGGTATTCGCGTGTTCCCCGTCAAAATCTGGGCGTTCATTATCATGGGCTTCCTGGCGGCCATGGCGGGCATCCTGAGCCTGGCGTTTCTGCCCAGCGGGCAGGCCGGGCGCACCGGCGTCGGCTTAGAACTGGACGTCATCGCCGCCACCATCGTCGGCGGCGCATCACTGGCCGGCGGCGAGGGGACCATCCTGGGCACGGTGTTAGGCGTGCTCATCATCGGCGTGCTGCGCAACGGTCTGGTACTGCTGGGGATTTCACCCTTCTGGCAGGAGACTATCATCGGCCTGGTGATTATTATCGCGGTGGCTATCGACAAATGGACGCGCACGCGGCGCGCAGGCTAGGCCACCTTACCAACGTAGGAATTGGCGCGGAATCTTCCGCGATGCAATTCAAGCTATATTTCGACTATCTTTGATACGAGGAGTATTTTACATGCGCAGAAACAACCATCTTCTGACCGTGCTGCTGATCCTGGTGGCGCTGCTGGTATCGTCGTCGCTGGGCGTAATGGCCCAGGATGATGACTTCCAATTCGTTCTGGCGGACCGCATCCAGGAGAAAGTGGATGCCGGTGAAGAACTTGTCATCCGCGTCAGCTACCATGACGTCTCCAACGAGTTCGCCCCCTTCATCCGCGCCGGTGTGGAACGCGCCGCCGACGAACTGGGCGTCGATGCTCGCATGATCGGCCCGGTTGGCGCCGATGCCGACGTGCAGGTGTCTGAAATCGAGACCCTGCTCGACAGCGTGGACGGCCTGGCCGTGTCGTCAGTCAGCACCGACGCGCTGGCCCCGGTCATCGACCGCGCCATCGAGCTGGGCATCCCCGTCGTCACCTTCAACACCGACAACCCCGACAGCGACCGCCTCGCCTTCGCCGGCCAGGACCTGGTGGAGTCGGGCCGCGCCGCCGGTCATCTGATGGCCGAGCAGCTCGGCGGTGAGGGCAACGTCATCATCACCACTCTGGACGCCGCTGCCCAGTGGTCCATCGACCGCGAAACCGGCGCCCGCGAAGCCCTGGCCGAGTACGAAGGCATCAACGTACTGACCACCGTCAACACCGGCACCGAGCCGCAGGAAATCTACTCCAACATCGAGAATGCCATGCTGGCTAACCCCAACGTCGATGGCATCCTCTCGCTGGAGTGCTGCTCCAACCCCGCCGCCGGCGAATACGTGCTGCGTAACGGGCTGGTCGGCGAAGTGACCGTCGTCGGCTTCGACCTGCTGCCGCAGACCGTCGAACTGATCTACGAGGGCGCCATCGCCGCCACTATCGACCAGGCTCCGGAACGCCAGGGCTTTGAGGCCGTCAACATGCTGGTCCAGTTCCTCAATGGCGAAGAACTGGAAGATGTGGACACCGGCGTCGGCATCTACACCATCGACAACATCGACGACGCCTTTGCTGAAGAAGATGAAGGCGTAGAAGGCGTTAGCCTGGAAGACTTCGCGCTGGCGGAACGCATTCAGGCCAAGCTGGACGCTGGCGAAGATCTCGTCATCCGCGTCAGCTACCATGACGTCTCCAACGAGTTCGCCCCCTTCATCCGCGCCGGTGTGGAACGCGCCGCCGACGAACTGGGCGTCGATGCTCGCATGATCGGCCCGGTTGGCGCCGATGCCGACGTGCAGGTGTCTGAAATCGAGACCCTGCTCGACAGCGTGGACGGCCTGGCCGTGTCGTCAGTCAGCACCGACGCGCTGGCCCCGGTCATCGACCGCGCCATCGAGCTGGGCATCCCCGTCGTCACCTTCAACACCGACAACCCCGACAGCGACCGCCTCGCCTTCGCCGGCCAGGACCTGGTGGAGTCGGGCCGCGCCGCCGGTCATCTGATGGCCGAGCAGCTCGGCGGTGAGGGCAACGTCATCATCACCACTCTGGACGCCGCTGCCCAGTGGTCCATCGACCGCGAAACCGGCGCCCGCGAAGCCCTGGCCGAGTACGAAGGCATCAACGTACTGACCACCGTCAACACCGGCACCGAGCCGCAGGAAATCTACTCCAACATCGAGAATGCCATGCTGGCTAACCCCAACGTCGATGGCATCCTCTCGCTGGAGTGCTGCTCCAACCCCGCCGCCGGCGAATACGTGCTGCGTAACGGGCTGGTCGGCGAAGTGGCCGTGGTCGGCTTCGACCTGCTGCCACAGACGCTGGAACTGATCCAGGAAGGCGCTATTCTGGCCACCATCGATCAGGCTCCGGAAGTCCAGGGCTTTGAGGCCGTCAACATGCTGGTCCAGTTCCTGGGCGGCGAAACCATCGGCGACGTCGATACCGGCGTGGGTGTGTACACCATCGAGAACCTCGACGAGGTTCTGCAGGACTAAGCGCAGCTTAACTCACCCGTGGGGGAATCAGGCAGCCTGCCGTTCCCCCACCCTGACCGGCTCGTAATCGGATATACGGGCCGGTCATCAAAGCGAAATGTCCCGGCAAACCATGCAGGTAACGCCGGATAAAATGGGATTGTCTGAGATGAGCGAAACGCTCGCGCCGATCATTGAACTACGTAACATCAGCAAACAGTTTCCCGGTGTGCTGGCCCTCGACGATGTGAGCCTGTCCATTTATCCCGGCGAGGTTCACGCTGTACTTGGCGAGAACGGCGCCGGCAAAAGTACACTGATGAACATCCTGGCCGGAGAAATCCAGCCCACCTCCGGCGAGATCATCTACGACGGCCAGCTCCACGAGATTTCAAACCCGTTTGTGTCGCAGCAGTTGGGCATCAGCGTCGTCTATCAGGAACTCGCGCTGTGCACCAACCTGAGCATCGCCGAGAACATCTCGCTGGGGTCGGCCTCGTCGCGCTTTGCGCTGACGTTCGTCCGCCGCAACGAGTTTCGCCGCCGCGCCCAGCAGGCGCTCGAACGCCTGGGCATGCGCAATGTCAACGTCAACCGCCCCGTACGCGAGCTGTCAGTGGCCCAGCAGCAGATGGTAGAGATCGCCAAAGCGATTTCGCTGGACGCCAGAGTGCTGATCCTCGACGAGCCGAACTCCGCCCTCACCGGCGAAGAAACCGAGCGCCTGTTCCGTGTGCTGGACCAGCTACGCAGCGAGGGCGTGGCCATCATCTACGTGTCACACCGCCTCGAGGAAGTCGTGCAGATCGCCGACCGCATCACCGTGCTGCGCGATGGCCGCTTCATCGACACACTGATGAATACGCCAGACCTCACCATCGAAGACCTCATCACGCGCATGGTTGGCCGCGCTGTGGATCGCTTCTTCAGCCGCGAGGCAGCCAACGCATCCCGGCCCGATATCGCGCTGGCCGTGCGCGGACTGGCCTCAAAAGATGACAACGTACGCGATGTCTCATTCGAGCTGCACAAAGGCGAAGTCCTCGGCATCGCCGGCCTGCCGGATTCCGGCAAGGACGAGTTGGTGAGCTGCATCTTCGGCCTGGCGCATTACGACGGCAACATCGAAATCGGCGGCCAGGCGATTCAGGTACGCTCCCCGGCGGAAGCCATCGAACACGGCATGGTCCTCATCCCGGCGGACCGGCGCGGTTCGGGCGCTATCCTGGTGATGAACGTCGAGGACAACACGGTTGTGTCGAGCCTGAGCCAGGTGAGCCAGGCCGGAGTCATGAACCGCAACGCCTCGCGCGAGTTGAGCCAGCAGTTCGTCGAGAAACTGGACACACGCATCTCCAGCCTGAAGCAGCGCATGGCGACACTCAGCGGTGGCAACCAGCAGAAAGTCATCCTGGGGCGCGGACTGGCGACCGCGCCGGAAGTGCTGGTCCTGCACGAACCAACACGCGGCATCGACGTCGGCGCCAAAGTCGAAATCTACCAGATTTTGCAGCGGCTGGCCCAGGACGGTGTCGGCATCCTGATCGTGTCGTCAGAACTGCCGGAACTCATCAGCCAGTGCGACCGCATTATCGCCATGCATCATGGTCGCGTAACCGGCATCTTCACCGGCGATAACGCTAACGAAGAGTCCATCCTGTCCTGCATCATGGGCCAGGCCACACACTTTGTCGAAAACGCGGCGCAGACATCGCAGACATAAGGAAGGCAATATGAGCAAATCAATCGTAACCGTTGTCGGCAGTTTCGCGGTGGGCATGACCATCCGCTCCGGCAAGATGCCGGTGTGGGGCGAGACGCTCATCGGCTCCGACTTTGACATGGGGCCGGGCGGCAAAGGGTCGAACCAGGCAGTCGGAACCTCACGCCTGGGTACCGACTCCTATCTGGTGGGCCTCATCGGCGAGGACAAGCTGGGCGACATCGCCGTAGACCTCTACCACGCCGAAGGCGTCAACACGGATTATTTCGTGCGCACCGCCGATCACCCCACCGGCGTCGGCTTTATCATCCTCAGCGAAACCGGCGACAACTTTATCATCCTGGATATGGGCGCCAACAACCTCATCGACCCGGCTTTTGTTGACCGCGCCGAAGAGCAGATCGCCCGCAGCGACATCGTCATGTCTGTGCTGGAGATTCCGGTACCGGCGGCGGCGCGCGCAATGGAACTGGGCAAAAAGCACGGTGTGCGCACCCTGCTGAATCCGGCTCCGGCGGCCCCCCTGCCCGACGATATGCTGCGCCACATCGACATCCTGACGCCCAACGAGTCCGAGTTACGGATTCTGCTCGGCCTGGCGGCGGACGACCCCACCCCCACGCCAGAACTGGCGCAGCGCCTCAAAGCGCGCGGCGTGCAGACGGTCATCGTCACGATGGGTTCGCGCGGCGCACTCATCCTCACCGGCGACGACGAAATCATGGTGCCGCCGGTGCCCACCGAAGTCGTCGATACCACCGGCGCGGGTGACGCCTTTAACTCCGGGCTGGCCGTCGCCATCTCCGAGGGGCGCAACCTGGTCGAGGCGGTCCGCTTCGGCAACTGCGCCGGCTCGCTGGCCTGCACCAGACTGGGCGTGATTCCGTCCCTGGCCGACCGCGCCACCGTCGATGCCCTTTACCAGCAGACTTACGGTTCTTAACCATCACATCAAGGAGCACAACCCAATGAAACGCGGCAAAATCCTGAACGCTGAACTCAATCACGCCATCGCCTCGATGGGTCACGGCGACCTGATGATCGTATGCGACGCCGGCTTCCCCATCCCCGACGATGCCTGGCGCGTGGACCTGGCCATCAAGCCAGACCTGCCCGACCTGGAAACGATCCTCTCGCTCATCAACGAGGACTTCATCACCGAAAAGGTCGCCTACGCCGCCGAGATGGTGGAGAACAACCCGCCGCTGCTGGAGAAAGTGAAACGCATCTTCCCGGATGCCGAGCACGCCACCCTGCCTCACACCGAGATTCTGGGCGGCATCGCCCGCCAGGCGAAGGTCATCGTGCGCACCGGCGCGCTGGACCCCTGGGGCAACATCCTGCTCTATTCCGGCGTGGACGCCAAAGCCTTCTTCTCCAAGCCCGGCGTCAACACGCCACCAGAGTACGCCGCTAAAATCAAGTAAACCGGCACACGCAACAAAAAAGGGACACGTCTGCCCCCTGCAAGGCGTGTCCCTTATGTCAACGCTGGGACAGACTTAACCCATGATTTCCTTATGGTTATCCAGCGTGACGCAGATAGGTTCGATGAGATTGTTGGACGGCACGCGCTCCCCGTTGAGGATGCGCAGCGCCAGATCGATGAGATGCTCGCCGTACCGTTCCGGGAAGTAAGCCGGCGAGGCGATGAAATGGGTGTTGGGGTTGTTGCGAAATTCGTGGATCGCCAGGTTGGCCCCCTGGCCGATGACGGCCAGCTTGTCTTCCTGGTCCAGTTCGCGCCCGGCTTCCAGCACGCCCATCGCGGTGTCGTCGTTGGTACACATAACGGCCACCCGTTCGACACCAGAGTCGAACCACAACTGAAGAATCGGCAGCGAGCGCTCAAAAGCGATCTCGCGCTGGGTGCCGCCGTCCAGGTAAAGCACGTTATCACCAGAGAAACTGACCAGGTCCTTAAGCCCGTCCAGGGCAGCGTTGCTGCGATCGCGGATCGCGCTCACGGCGCGCTGCTCAGTCATGATGAGAACTTTATCAACCTGTCCATCCCAGTTGGCCTGAATCCACTGTCCCAGCGCTTCACCGGCCTGATACCCGGCCCGGTAATTGTCGATACCCAGAAACGTCGTCAGCGGGAGGGGAATATCGACCGCAATGATCGGAATCCGGTTGTCGCCCGGCGACAGAATGTGACGCAGGTCGTTGCCCAGCCGCTCGTCGATGTGGTAGATAATGGCCAGATCAACCGGCTTACTGGCGAATTCTTCGGCATTGGCCCGCGCGCGCTCGTTGTCAAAATCGTTATCACGCACAATGAGTTCGATGTCGGGATGCTTGGCGACGACACGTTCCAGACCCTCGCGCACCAGGGCCGAGAAGGGGATGGATTCGCTCATATTTGAGAAGCCGATAAGGTACTTTCGAGACATAGTGGCTCCTGACGTGGCTAATAATGCTTACTCTCATACTAGCGCACAATGGCGGAGGCAAACCTTAACGATGCGCACCCGGACGAAATCCGCCAGCACAAACACCACGACCGCCGGAGCGGTCGCGGTGCATGGAGGATGGAACCCGGTAATTGTCGTCGTGTGATGAGGGGAAAACAGGCGAAACCCGAACTCAGTAACCGGCCTCGCCTTTGACTTCGACCCGGTCCAGAATCTGCACGCCGGCGCTGGTGCCCAGCAGATCGGCCCCGGCGTTAATCAGATCGATCACCTGCTCGTAGCTTTTGATGCCACCGGAGGCTTTGACCCGCACATGGTCGGCGAGTGTCTCGCGCAGCAAACGAATATTCTGGGGCGTAGCCGGTGCCAGGTGCGGCCCCGTGCCGCTGGAGTTCTTCACCCAGGGCACACCCGCTTCCTGGAGCAGCAGCGCGGCGCGCCGTTGTTCGGCCTCGTCCTGAATGTAGCCCAGTTCCAGCATGGCCTTGATCGGCATGCCATCGGCGGCGGCCACCAGCGCGGCGGACTCGGCCCGGAACTCATCGTACATGCCGGAGATAAAATAACCCATGTTGGGCTGGTAATCGAGTTCGTCGGCGCCCAGCGCCATGCACTCACGGACCAGCGCGACCTTAGCATGAACACTGTCGTTGCCCAGCCCAAAGCTGATAGCCGTCGCCACCCGCACGCCCGTCCCGCGCAGGATGTCCTTTGCCAGCGGCACCCAGCACATAGAGATCATGGCGGCGTTAAAACGATGCTCGGCGGCCTGCTCGATGTGCGCCACCATCTCGGCGCGGGTAGCATCGGGCCGGACCAGTGTGTATTGGAGATAAGATGCCAGTTCTGACCGGGAAAGCTCGGAGATACTGCGATTTACGCTCATTTTTACCCCGAATCTACACTGTGGATGCGAATATGCAACTAGTATCATCATAGCGCGTATTGGCATAGATGTCTATAGACGTTTATATCATCCATTAGCCTATCAAGCTTTCAGGAAGGCGCAGACTTATGACCACTGATCCGCAAAACCCCATCACACCCCGCCAGCGCGTCAATACCGCCCTGGCCCACCAGCAGCCAGACCGCGCGCCGGTGGACTTCCTGGCGACCAACGAAATCTGGCAGCGCCTCATCGACCACATCCAGCCAGACGCGGCGGCGGTAGGCCCATCCGAATACTTCGATCCGCAGCGCGAGGCGCTGCTGCGCCACTTTGAAGTGGACTGCCGCGTCATCTCTTACGATATGTTCTGCAACCCGCCCGAATCGATGCTAAGGCCCGGCGCCACCGTCGAATGGTGGGACGTTCTCAGCCGGTCCACGCCCTGCCGCATGTGGCGCCAGCGCCTGCCCAACGGCGAGCTGTACGACATCCTGGGACGCCACACGCGCGTCGTCGAAAACCCGACCGGTGCCTACGAGGAAAGCGCCAGCTATCCCCTGGCAGCGGCCCAGAGCGTCAGCGATCTGCAGGCGTTCACCTGGCCCGACCCCGACTGGTGGGACTTCAGCCCGGTGAATGCCATCCTCGACCACCTCGAACCGTATCATGTGCGCTTCCGCATCGGCTCGGTGTTCGAGGTCGCCTGGCAGTTGCGCGGCATGGAGCAGTTCATGCTGGACATGGCCATGACGCCCGAGCTGCCGCAGTACATCATGGAGCGCCTGGCCGATCTCTACGTAGAGAACACCCGCCGCCTGCTGGAACAGGTCGGCGACCGGCTGGACATGGTATACTTTTACGATGATGTCGCCAGCCAGGCCAATCTGCTGATGTCGCGCACCATGTGGGAGCAGTTGATCCGCCCCCATCACGCGCGCATCGTCGAGACGGTTAAGCCTTATGGCGTTAAAATCATGTATCATAGTGATGGCGCACTGCGCCCGCTAATACCCGATCTGATCGAGCTGGGCGTGGATGTCCTCAATCCGGTGCAGGCCGATGCCAAAGGCATGGAGCCAGAGGGGCTGAAAGCCGACTTTGGCGACCGTTTGTCTTTCCACGGCGGTATCGATATTATCAAAACGCTGCCGCAGGGCACACCAGAGGATGTTCAGAGCGAAGTACGCGAGCGCATCCGCGTACTCGGTCAGGACGGCGGCTACATTCTGGCAAGTTCGCACCATATCCAGTCGGATACACCGGTCGAAAATGTGCTGGCCATGTACGATCTGCGTTTGCGCACGGAATGAGCGTTTACAACTACAGCGGTAACCATATCCCATCACAGGGGGGAGTGTTTCAATGACGGTCATGGAAGAACTTTACAATCTGGTCATCGCCGGTCGCGCTGGCGACGTACCCGGCAAGGTACAGCAGGCACTCGACGAGGGCATACCGCCCGGTCAGATTCTCAACGAAGGGCTGATCGCTGCCATGCGTGAAGTCGGGCGGCGCTTTGAAGAAGGCGAAGCCTTCGTGCCAGAGATGCTGATCGCCGCGCGCGCCATGTCCGCCGCGCTGGGCATCCTGCGCCCGCACCTGGTCGAGGGCGGCGTGGAGCCGGTCGGGCGCTTTGCCATCGGCACCGTCAAAGGCGACCTGCACGACATCGGCAAATCGCTGGTGGCTATGATGTGCGAAGGCGAAGGCTTCGAGATTATGGACCTGGGCGTAGACGTTCCCCCGGAGCGCTTTGTCCAGGCCGTCCAGGAAGGCGCGCAGATCATCGGCATGTCGGCGCTGCTGACGACCACCCGCAGCAACATGCGGGCCGTCATCGACGCCATCAACGAGGCTGGCCTGCGCGACAAGGTCAAGATCATGGTCGGCGGCGCGCCCGTGACGGCGGAATTCGCCACCGAGATCGGCGCCGACGGCTACGCCGATGATGCTTCATCGGCGGCGCGCAAAGCCCGCGAACTGCTGGGCAAAGCGGGCTAGCCACCCCGGCAAATCGAGCCGTACACTCACGGCTCGACATACAACCGCTGGCCGTCCGTCCACAGGTGAACCGTCCCGTGCTGGTCGGTACGGTATAGCGGTATATCCGGCGGCAGCCCTGCCAGCAGATCAGGGTCCGGGTCGCCGCGACGGTTGGCCCGGTCCGCCTGCACCACCATCAGCGACGGCTGCACAGCGTCGACAAATTCGCCGTGCAGCGAACGCGCCGCCCCATGATCGGGAAGTTGCAGCACGGTCGCGCCGGGCCAGTGCCCCGCCGCCAGCATCGACTCCTGCGCCGCCGGGCTGAGATCGCCGGTGAGCAGAAACGACACGTCGCCATAGCGCACGCGCAGCACCAGCGCCTGATCGTGGAGCCGGTCCACCAGGGTCGGCTCGCGCTGCGGATGCAGCACCTCGATGCGCACGCCGTCGCTCAGTTCCAGCGTATGCCCCGCCCTGGCCGCCACCATTGGATAAGCGGCCAGGGCGCTTTGTAATTCGGCATAGGCGTCGCCCTGGTTCGGCTGCCCGTTGGTGAGCACCACCCCGGCCTCATAGCGCGCCAGGACCGCCGTCAGCGCGGCGGTGTCCATCTCGTCCGGCTGTGTAACGACGACCACATCCAGCCGCCGGTCGATGAACGGCAGCCGGTCACCGATGGCCGTCAGCAGCCGCGACGGGTAACGCCCGCCGTCCACCAGCACATGCGCCCCGCCCGGCGTCTGCAGCAGCACGGCGTTGCTGTGGCCCGCGTCCAGGAACCACACGTCCAGCCGGTCACCCGGCGGTCGGCTCAAAGCGACCATCACCATCAGCGCGGCCAGTCCCACACCGGCGAAACCGACAGCGGCGGTCACAGTACGCTGGCGCAGCACATCGCCAGCGCGCAGCCACCATTGAGGGCGGGTTGCCTGCATCATAGCCCATCCAATCAGCACAGCGAAATACAGTACGACAAACAACGGCCTGACGTAGACCATCGTATCGGCGAACGGCAGCGCCCCGAAGAAACGCACCACGCCAATCGTCCACGACAGCAGCAGATAATCCAGCCAGTACAGCAGTTGAGCCAGCGGCGGCAGCCACCAGAGCAGCGTCGCCGCCCCGCCCAGAATGAACAGATACGCCTGCACCGGGATAATCAGGGCGTTCACCGGCACGGCCACCAGCGACAGCCGCTCGAAGTGCAGCAGCACAATCGGCAGCGTGGTGATCTGCGCCGCCAGCGTGACGGCCAGCGGTTCCAGCACCAGACCGCCAGCCACAGCCCCCGCCCGCACCGCGAACAGCCAGCGCACGGCCCGGTTCAGCCCGCGCGAGATCGGCTCCACGAACAGCGACAGCCCCAGCGTGGCAAACAGACTCAACTGAAAGCCCACATCCCACAGAACATGCGGGTCGAACAGCGACAACACCAGCGCCGCGAAAGCCAGCGACGCCGGCACATACGTATTCCGGTTCAGCGACTGCCCAATAATCAGCAGGCTGCTCATCAGGGCGGCGCGCAGCACGGACGCCGTGCCGCCAGCGAATGCCGTATAAACAACGATGGCCGCCAGTCCCAGCGCCGCCGTCCAGCGCGGCGACAGCGGCGTGTGGCGCAGCACGCCCATCACCACACCGGCGACGACGATCATGTTAAAGCCGCTGATAGCAATGATGTGCGACGCCCCCGCCGCCCGGAACGCTTCAGCCAGATCAGGCGACAGGCTGCGCTCGCTGCCGGTGAGGATACCCGCCAGCAGCCCGGCCTGCGGCTCCGGCAGATAGCGGCTCACCGTGTCGATGGTAGCGCGCCGCACATTGTGGACAGCGGCCAGCCAGCCACTGCCGTGCCCGCCCGACTCCACACTGACGACGGCGTAATCCAGCAGACTATAAACACCTTCACGCGCCAGATAATCGGCATAGGAAAATGTATCGTAAACAGCGGGGGTGTAGAGCATCCCGGTCGCGCGCACCCGGTCGCCATAGCGCGCGTCGGTATGGCGCGAGGCCCGCACCAGCACGCGGCCATCCACCGGGCGATCTTCAGCCACGCGCTCCAGCCGGTCCACCTCAACGCGCAGCAGCACCCGGTCGTCGCGAATGTCCGGCTCGGCGACGACCACGCCGGTCAGCGTCAGCCCGCCGATGTCGTTGTAGTCGGCCACGCTGCCAGCAGAAGGCAGCAGCGAGAAACGCAGCGCGCCCAGCGTCAGCGCCAGCAGCGCGATGTTCGCCAACCGGTAGGCGGGCGCGTCCCACGTCCGCCAGACGATGACCGCCAGTAGCAGCGCCAGCGCCGCCCAGGTGAGCGCATAGGGCGCGCTCGCCGCCGCGATGACGATGCCAGCGGTCCAGCCCAGCGCAATATATACAAGGCGCATAATGTGCGTATCAGATCAGCAGAATAAGATACCATCCATCATACTGCCGGGCGCAGCATGGGGCAAATCGCAGCCCCATCAATCTGGCGAGAGCTTACTTGCCCCATACGTTTCGGCGCTATGCGCCGAAAAAAGCAAAAGTTTTGTCCACTTTTTCAAAAGTGGTGGGGTTTGGGGCAACGCCCCAAAAGAGAGAACTCCTCTGAAATTCCCTTTACTCCCCCACCGGACCCGGATCGCGCAGGTAGCGGCGGCGAGTGGCCTCGGTCTGTTCGAGCTGCTCCGCCGTCAGCAGATTCCAGAAGTCATCCGGCGCCGCGATTTTTCCGGCGTTGAACTCGGCATGGTCGGCCAGTAGCTGGAAAAACCCATCGTCGCCCAGGTCGGCGCGCACATCATGCAGCATCTGCGCCGCGCGCAGATACGCCGCGTTGATATAACTGCGCTGGTTGTCATATTCGTAGACGGTACGATCAACATCGTCGCGCAGGTCATAGCGCATCACACGGAAGTTCCACCACCATTCGGTCAGATCGGGGTAGTATTCCTCAAGGAAGATATGCTCGCTGTAGGTGGCGATGGCCTCGTCCAGCCAGGGATGCAGCGCCTGATCGTTGCCAACCAGCGCGTAAAACCACTGGTGCGAAATCTCATGGACGGTAATCAGCAGCAGGTAGCCGCGCGGATTGCCGTTGTAACCCGCGAACCAGTTAGCGCCCACAAACACCAGCCCGGTGAACTCCATGCCATCCGGGAAGTCACCGACGGCGACCAGCATGCGCTCGTAAGGGTACTCACCCCACAGCCCGGCATAGTATTCCAGCGCCTGTACCGCTGCTTCCAGGGCGTGCTCGGCAGCCCCACTGGTCAGCGCCTCTGGAAATGTATACAGCTCCACATCGACGCCGCCCGCCGTCTGCGCCTCGCTCAGTACGTATTCATGGCTCAGCGTCAGCGGAAACTCGCGCGCGTTCGGCAGCGTATAGCGCCACATCGACGGACTGACGCGCCTCACCGTCCCCGGCCCGACGATGGTCACGTCGTTAGCCGGTGGCAGCAGACTGATCGTGACATCCCAGTTCGCCATCTCCATGACTTCCTGCTCGCCGATAATGATCGCCGGGTGGCTAATCCACTGGCCATCACGGTACGGCGCGACCGTCGGCAGCCAGTGACCCAGGTTCATCTGGCGGTTGGTGTAGCCGAAAAAGCCTTTATACCCGCTGGAACGATGGCCGATCAGCGGCACATCCAGCCGGAAGACCAGTTGCAGCACGATTTCACAGCCAGGCGGCAGCGGTTCAGCCAGGCTGATCGACAGCCGTTTGGCTTCCAGGCTGTATGTCATCGCCTCAGCGCCACCGTTGACATGCTCCAGGAAGAACGTATCGCGCCAGCGATTCGCTTCGGCATTCAGCACAATATCGGGCAAATAATCGTCAGTACGGTTGACGTAACGCACGCGCTGCTGTACGCTGACGCGCCGGTTGGTGTAATCAATATCAGCAGCCACCGTGTGGCGAGTCATGGGCGTGTCATCGTCGATGCTGCAACTCTCCGCACTGGCCGGCGTATAAGCCTGTAGCACAGCGTCACCGGACGATGCGAGCGCGATCACCAGCGCCGCTATGAACAAAATCAGTTGGGATGGCAGGGGCATTGTTGACCTGTCTTCAAACCGGAAACACGCGGTAATCATACACCAACTGGCCGGATCGTCCAGTATGGTTAAGGCTGTGCTGTTTTGTGGCATCAACACCACCCTTCACGGGATTATGTGTTATGCTATGAACGCTTTATCGGAACACTTAATGAGGCAGGTATCATCGTGACAACATCCAATCGCACGCTGAAGGAGCAGTTTGAGGGACTCGTCCGGCTCACACGCTGGAAAGAGTACATACCGTTTGTGATTCCCCTGACGATCCTGGGGGCGCTGCTGGCGGCGCGGCCACATGGCACTCTGCTCGACTGGCGGCTGGCGGCGGTGATGGCCGCCAACATCCTGGCGGTAGCCTACGCCTTCATGATTAACGACATCGAGGACGCGCCAGACGACGCCCGCGACCCCAAACGAGCCGCGCGCAACCCCATCACCAGCGGACAGGTTCACATCCGCACCGGGTACGCCGCCTGTCGTGTGGTGGCGGTGGTGACGCTCGTCCTGTACGCACTGGGTGGCTGGACCGTGTTCGGCATCGGTGTGCTGACGCTGCTGCTGTCTCATTTCTATTCGTGGCGTCCGGTACGCCTCAAAGCCTGGCCGGTGACGGACATCGTCTCGCATTCGCTCATGCTCAGCGGGCTGCTGCTCCTGGCCGGATACTACACCTACCACAACAGCCCTGGCATTGTGTGGTTCGTCGCTGGCTGCGCGACCTTCTTCTCGGTCTACGGCCAGCTCTACAACCAGCTCCGCGACTTCGAGATGGACAAAGCCGCCGGGCTGCACAACACCGCCATTCTGTTGGGCGAGGCCAACGCCCGCCGCATGATGTACCTGTCGATTGTGCTGGCGGCGGGCTGTCTGCTGGTGGCCATCTACGGATCGGTTTTCCCGCTGGGACTGGGCGGCGTGCTGATCTTCAGCGTCGTGCTGGCGATGCTGCTGCGCACCAGCAAAACCGACCTGCGCGGCTCTCAGGTACTGGACGCCAGCGGCTCGCTTCAGGTCAAAGGGCTGATCGTCATCAACATCACCATAGCCGTCTGGCTGTTCTATGCCGTCGCCGACCAGATGCTCATCCTGTCGCGCCTGGGCCTGGATTTCGGCGGCTGATCGCCACCTGATACGCGAAATATGGCCGGGCCTCGTGCCCGGTTTTGATTCCAGCCACCAAAACTTATTGCACACGTCACAGCAGCCTACTATAATGCGAGACAGTGCTATTCTGTCTGTTGCCGTAAGGCGGCCTGTTCCATGCTGAACGAAATACACACGATCTTATTCAACGCTATCATTCTGTTTTCGGCTTTTCTCGGCATCTGGGCGGCGGTGCTGGCCGGACGCAATCAGCCCATCTCCGGCAATTACTGGGGCGCGGTGCTGACCTTCTCCGGGCTGGCGCTGGTCACGCTGCTCGTCGGCATCATCATGACGCTTCAGGGACTGCGCCCCGGCCCGGACGACCAGAAGCGGCTCACCATCTACCTGCTGTATATGGCCTTCCTGGTGGTGATTATGCCCGGACTGTTCAGTATGCTGCGCGGACGCGACGATCGCAGCGCCGGTGTCGCTTTTGCTGTCCTGGCCTTCTTCAACGCATCGACAGCGGTCAGCATGGTAGACCGCATGGTGACCGGTCCCTGGACATGATCGCTGCGCGGGCGTGGCTGGCGCTGGTTCTGGCGCTGACGCTGGCGGCCTGCGGCCCACAGCCGACGCCGTTCCCGGTCAATGCGCCGGTGACCCCCTCACCAGATACGCCCACCGAGCGCCCACCGCTGCGTTATGCGCTGGCGCCCAACACCATCGGCGCCGTGCCCAATCTGGACGCCCTGCGCGGATCGGCGCAGGTGGAGCAGCTAACCGGTGAGCCGCAGCCCGACGACCTGGGCGCGCGCTATGACATCGTCGTGCGCTACGGCGCGCCCGACGGCTGGACCGAAGCCAGCGCGGTGCAGGTCGTGCTGGTGCTGCGGGTCGATGACGAGCGCCTGACCGCGCCGCTGGCCGGGATCGTCCGCCGCGCCATCGACGCGCAGGCGGTGCTGGACGAGTTGAACGCGCCCGGCGCGACGGTCATCAGCCCCAGCGAAACCGCGCCAGCCGCCGAACTGCGCACGGCCCTGGCCAATCTGGGGCGGCCCGATGGCCTGTCGCTGGTGCTGGCCCACACGCACACCCCCGGCGCGGCCATCATCGCCGACCACCTCGAACAGGCGCATGTGTTCGTCCGGCTGGATGCCACCACTACCAGCGACGCCCGGCGCGCCCTCGACTCTGGCCGGGCGCAGCTTGCGCTGGCACGCCTGCACGACGACGAACTGGCCGCGTGGGTGGAGCGTTACGGCGCGGCCCAGGTCATCCCGCTGTACCGGGTTCCGCTGAGTTATCGCGCCGTGCCCGGCCTGACCGTCACGCTGCGTGACGATGGCTGGCCGCTGGCCGGCTGGCAATAATACAGGTAGCCAAAGGGAATTGTCGTGGAGATCATCTGCACGCACAACAACGCCGATTTCGACGCGGTGGCCGCCATGCTGGCGGCGCACAAGCTCTATCCAGAGGCCGTACCGGTCCTGCCGGAGCGCCTCAACCGCAACGTGAGCGAATTCGTCACGCTGTACCAGAACGGCCTGCCTTTCGTCCGCTGGGAGGAGGTGCGCCAGCCTACTATTGAAGGCCTGATCCTGGTCGATACCCAGCGCATGCCCGCCATTGATGAACTGACAGACGATACACCGGTGCTCATCATCGACCATCATCCACTGGAACACGAACTCGCGCCCAACGTCACCTACAATGGCATGAAAGTCGGCGCGGTGACGACTCTGCTCGTCGAGGAGATTCGCGCCCGTCACATCGACATCGACTCGCTGGAAGCCACCCTGCTGATGCTGGGCATCTACTCCGATACCGGCTCGCTGACCTACGGCACGACGACTCCCCGCGATCTGCAGGCAGCGGCCTGGCTGCTGGAACAGCGCGCCGTCATCGACACCGTACAGCGCTACCTGGTTTCGGCCCTCACCGAGAGCCAGCGCGAACTCTTCGACCGGCTGCTGGCAGCGGCGGAGACGCGCAACATTCACGGCCACATGGTGATGGTGTGTGCGGTGGACGCTGACCAATACATCGAGCAGATCAACAGCGTGGCCCATCGCCTGCGCGACGCGCTGGACCCCGATGCGCTGTTTGTGCTGGTCCACATGCCGGAGAGTACGCAGCTCGTGGCGCGTTCGCGGCGCGACGCCATCGACGTCGGCGAAATCGCCCGGCGCTTCGGTGGCGGCGGTCACACGCGGGCGGCGGCGGCCAAAATGGAGCACATCGAACTCGACGAAGCCTTGAGCCTGCTGTGGCAGAAGCTCGACGAGTCCGTGCGCCCAGTGGCCCGCGTCGCCGATCTGATGTCGTTCGGCGTGCAGACCGTCGAGGCTGGCGAACGCCTGGCGGACATCCTGCCGCGTTTGCGCCGCATCGGCCATGAGGGCTATCCGGTGCTCGACGATGGGCGCGTGGTCGGCCTGCTCACCCGCCGCGACGCCGACCGTGCCGCCGAGCACGGCCTGAAGGACGTGAGCGTGCGCGATGTCATGATTAGCGGCGAGGTGACGCTCTCGCCAGAGGACTCGGTCGGGCGTTTAGAACAGGCGATGGTCGCCAGCAGTTGGGGGCAGATTCCCGTCGTCGATGCGGGACGGCTGATCGGCGTGGTCACCCGTACCGATCTCATCAAACACTGGGCGGCGGCTCACCCGCCGGCGGTGCGCCCTGAGGAGCGCGTCGAAAGCGAGCGCATCGCCGCCGTGCTGGGCAAGCCGGTCGCCGCGCTGGTGAACGCCATCGCCGAGAACGCGCGCCTGCGCCACCTGAGCCTGTATATGGTGGGCGGCGTGGTCCGCGATCTGCTGCTGGGACGGCCCAACCTCGACATCGATTTTGTCGTCGAGGCCGACGCCATCGATTTCGCTTCCGGTCTGCGCGAGATGTACGGCGGCGAGATCAGCAGCTACCGACCGTTCGGCACGGCCAAATGGCTGCTCGACGACACCGTGACCGTCGCGCTGGGAGTCCCAGCCGGGTCGCTGCCAGAGAACATCGACTTCGCCACCTCGCGCAACGAGTTCTACCTGCACCCCACCGCCCTGCCCTCGGTTTACAGCAGCTCGATCAAGCTGGACCTGCACCGCCGCGATTTCACCATCAACACACTGGCTATCCAGCTCAGTCCAGCCACAGCCGCCGAACGCCTGCTCGACTTCTACGGCGGCCTCAGCGACCTGCGGCGCGGCTTAATCCGCGTGCTGCACAGCCTGAGCTTCGTCGATGACCCCACCCGCGTGCTGCGCGCCGTGCGCTTTGAGCAGCGGCTCGGCTTCCAGATCGAGGCGCGCACCGCCGAACTTATCGAGTCCTCGCGTCCCATGCTGCGCCGCATCACCGGCGAGCGCGTGCGCAACGAACTCAAACTGCTGCTCAAAGAGATACAGCCAGAGCGCGCACTGCTCGTCATGCAGACGCGCAACATCCTGCCGGCGATTCATCCCTGGCTGGCCTTCGACGAAGCGGCGGCGGGCGCTTTCCGCGAGGCGCGCCGCACCCAGGACCGCTGGCCCGTGACCGTCGAGAAGGTCGAACGCCTCTACTGGCATCTGATGATGGCCCACATCCAGCCAGAGCGGCTGCCGGACCTGTGCAGCCGTCTGTTGTTCGCCCAGAGCATCACGCAGTCCTTCATCGGCGCGGCGACGCTGGCACAGCAGCCGGGCGTCCTCGCCGAACCCGACGCCCGCCCCAGCGACATCGTCCGCCTGCTGGACGGCACGACCGAGATCGCGCTGCTGGCCGCCTGGATTATCGTCGATGACGAGCGCCAGACGCGCATCGAGCGCTATCTGCACGAGTGGCGCTACCTGGAGCCGCGTACCAACGGCTATACGCTGCGCGCGATGGGTCTGCCGCCCGGCCCGCGCTACCGGGTGATCCTGGACCGGCTGCGCGAGGCCTGCCTCAACGGCGAGATCGCCAGTGAAGCCAGCGAGCAGGCGCTGCTGCATCAGTTGATTGAGGAGACAGCCCATCTTGACGATGATTAACGAACCGGGCGCGTTGTCGCTGAATCTGAAGATCACGCTGCGCCCGGCCCGCGAAGACGACATCCCCAAACTGGAATGGTACGGCCAGTTCCGGCATTATCGCAATCTGTTCCGGCGCGCCTTCAACGAGCAGCAGGCCGGGCGCCGGCTCATTCTGGTCGCGGACTGCAACGGCTTCCCCGTCGGGCAGATCGCCATCCAGTTTCAGGGCGGCACGGCCCGCATCGCCGATGGCCAGCAGCGCGGCTATCTGTACTCCTTCCGGGTGATGGAGATGTTTCGCGGGCAGGGGCTGGGCACACGCCTGATCGACGAAGCGCAGCGACAGCTTGTGGCACGCGGCTTCTCCTGGGCAACCATCGCCGTCGCCAAAGACAATCCCGGCGCGCTGCGCCTGTACGAGCGACTGGGTTTCGTCCGTTTCACCGACGATCCAGGCCGCTGGAACTACATCGACCATCGTGGGCGCGTGCGCCAGGTCGATGAGCCATGCTGGATACTGGAAAAACGTCTGTGAATCGTGTAAAATCCGTGATTGTTGTCACTATGACCTGTATCTGATTTCATGGTTACATAGTACTCAGGTGCAGGTTCGCTTCTCGCAACGGAAAGTAGTGGAGTAACGACCGGTAATGAAAGCTAACCAGATGGCTGTTCAGGTGCAGCGATGGCACGGTGGCCAGTACCCCACCAAATCGACCGTCACACGGTTGATGCAGCAGGACGGGCTGCGTCCCTACGAATGGATCAGCAAACCCAATCAACGCTACGCCGTCCGTTCTCATGGTTACGACAAAATCCTCTATCTGATCGATGGCTCTCTCGAAATCCATTTACCCGACACCAACGAGCGCGTGCGTCTGCGCGGCGGCGACCGC
This sequence comes from uncultured Anaerolineaceae bacterium, assembly GCA_964639225.1. Classification (GTDB taxonomy): domain Bacteria; phylum Chloroflexota; class Anaerolineae; order Aggregatilineales; family Phototrophicaceae; genus CAZXCK01. The sequence continues at coordinate 42,525 of CAZXCK010000013.1, forward strand.
ATCGACATTCCCGCCGGTGTGCGTCATGGCACCATCAGCGGAATGGGCGGGGCCGTCTGCCTGGAAGCTGCTGTGATGCGCCGGCCCGCCCGTCGCTGAAGCGAGCCGCATCCACATCGCGCCGGGGGACATCCCCGGCTTTTTGATTCACGCCGTCTTTTATCTCTGGCGGGACTGCGCTACACTAGCGTCACAGACGCTAGGGAAGTTTTGTGCCGCTGGCAGCGTCTGAATCTACAGCGGATATGATCCGGCTGGATGTCGTAGTTTGTGTGGAGCGTGATGTTTTGGACCTTATTCTTGCTGCTGTCGCAGGTTTGATCTCATTTCTGTCACCGTGTGTGCTGCCGCTGGTACCGGCCTACATCGGCTATATGGGCGGTCGCATGACGCACACCGTCGCCACCACCATGCCGCAAACCGGCGGCGCTTCTGGCGGCAGCGCCGCGCTGGCCGTCGACCGGTCGCTGGCCATGCGTTTCAACACGGCACTGCACGGCGCGGCCTTTGTGCTGGGCTTTACGTTTGTTTTCGTCACCCTGGGCATCCTGGGCACCGCCTTCGTCCGGCAGATCGGCAGCACCGCCACCGTCGAGACGATGATCGGACGCATCGGCGGTGTGGTGATTATCGTCCTGGGCCTGCACTTTATGGGGGCGCTGCCGGTGCTGTTCCGTCACTTACGCGCCCGCCCGCAGGTGATCGGCAGCCCGCTGTGGACGGCGCTGGTGGCGCTGGCACTCAGCGCGGTGATCGCCTGGGCCTTCACCGGCACGGTCGCCCTGTGGAATACCGCCGCCTACCCCGCCTGGACCGGCGCTATCGCGCTGGTGCTGCTGGCGATCGTGTGGCTGGGCATGGTCCTCGGCGGCGGCTTCAGCCAGCCGACCGCCTTCTGGACACGCGCCATGAACACCATTGACTACGCCCTCTACGCCGACACCCGCCGCCAGATGACCCCCAGCGCCAATCGCGGGCTGGCCAATTCGGCGCTGATCGGCGTGGTGTTCGCCGCTGGCTGGACGCCGTGCATCGGTCCCACGCTGGGCGCGGCCATGATGATGGCCGCCAACACCGGCGAAATCGGGCAGGCGGCGCTGCTGATGACGGTCTACTCGCTGGGTATGGGCGTCCCGTTCATTCTGACGGCACTGCTGCTGGACGGTGCCCAGGGCGGCCTGCGCCGCCTCAACCGGCACATGAACTGGATCAAGCTGGCCAGCGGTGGCTTCCTGGTGCTGATGGGCTTCGCCATCGCCAGCGGCCAGCTCGCCGAACTCAGCCGCGATTTCTCGGTCCAGTTCGGCGATTTCTCGTACCGCATGGAACAGTGTACCGTCGGCCTGTTCGACGGCGACATCAGCCTCGGCCAGTACGGAACCTGCATCGGCGGTGGCGAGTCGTATAACGCCCTGCGCGAGGCGCACAGCGGCGCGGAAGCCTTCGGCGACATCGCCGGGCCGTCCCTGTGGCTGGGGCCGCTGCAGGCCGTCACACCGCCAGATACGCTATAAGTGATGCAGCAGCAGTTGAGCCACCAATCGACGATCAACGCTGGCAGTCACCGGGCGACACGCGCCGCCCGTCTGCTGGCGTCCGCCGGTCTGCTGCTGGCGGCGCTGGTGATCGTCGTCATGGCGGGACTGCCCGACCGCGCCGATTACACCGGCTGGACGCTCAACAGCGGCCAGTATGTCGCGCCGGAGTTGGGCGCGCTGGCCCCGCCGGTTGAGGGCGTCACCGTCGACGGCCAGGCGCTGAGTCTCGCCGATCTGCGCGGCGCGCCGGTCGTGCTGAACTTCTGGGCGACATGGTGCGTCCCCTGCGCTGTCGAGATGCCCGAACTCCAGCAGCTTTATGAGACACACCGCGCCGATGGTCTGCGCGTGCTGGCCGCCAACATGGCCGAAGCGCCGCCGCTGGTCCGCGCCTGGCGCGACACACACAGCCTGACATTCGATCTGCTGCTGGACCCGGACGGCGCTATCGCCCAGGCTTACCGCGTCCGTGCCTGGCCCTCGACGTTCATTATTTCGCCGGCTGGCGTCATTACGCAGGTTTACTTTGGCCCGGTCTCCGCGCAGCAGTTGACGGCTGCGCTGGCTCCGTTCATCGCACAGGAATAAACACATGTCTAGCAAATCCGAACGCCAACCGCGCCGCCTGGCACTCCGCCTCAACCTGCTGGTGCTGCGCTTCGCCCGCCACTGGCTCAAAGTCGTGCTGGTGGTGCTGTCGATCTACGTGGCGCTGCCGTTCATCGCCCCCACGCTGATGCACCTGGGCGCCACCGGACCAGCGCGCGCCATTTACACCATCTACAGCCCGTTCTGCCACCAGTTCGGCTTTCGCTCGTTTTATCTGTTCGGCGAGCAGCCAGTATATCCACGCACCGCCGCCGACTCGCAGTGGGTCCCCTACGAAGACATGACGCGCAACCTGCCCCAGTTCGAGCGTTTCACCGTTGACGACGAGTTCACGCTGGAATGGTCGCTGGCCCACAAGAACTTCTTAGGCAACGAGACAATGGGCTACAAAGTAGCCCTGTGCGGGCGCGATATCTTCATCTACATGGCGATTCTGACTGGCGGCTTCATCTACGCGATTCCGGTGGTGCGGCGGCGGCTGCGACCGGTTCCACTGCTGCTGTATGTATTCCTGGGGCTGGGGCCAATCGGCCTGGACGGTTTCAGCCAGTTGCTGGGCTATCCGCCGTTTAACCTGTGGCCCCCGCGCGAGACGCTGCCGGTGTTCCGCGTGCTGACCGGCGCCATCTTCGGGTTGATGAGCGCCTGGCTCGCCTTCCCCTACCTGGAATTGTCGATGCAGGACGCGCGCCGCGACATCGAGGCCAAGCTGTGGCGCGCTGGCGTCAAAGAGCTGTAACCCCGCACAAAACAAGCATCCCCGGCCACCTGACCGGGGATGCGCTGCTTCTGCTGTTCTGCTTCCCGGCTGTGATTCGCCGGAAACCGTCTTAGCCCTGGCTGGCGTCCTCGCCATCGCCGGGGTCATAACCGCCAGGCGGTGTGTCGTCCTCTTGTTCCGGTATGTAGGTGTTGGTCACCGTCTTGGAAGCTGTCTGCTCCGACTGGACCGTCACATTCCCCGTGCCGCTGACTTCCCAGCGTTCGCCGGGGTCAGTCTCGCTGACGTTGTAAGTCCCCACCGGCAGATCGTTAAACGTATGGTCCTGCCCGTCCGCCAGATTGACGCACTGATTAAAGCCGTCCGGTCCACTCACGCAGATGTTAAACGGATCGACCGCGACCGGGTCGTTACCGTCCCAGTTGATGCTCTTGCTGACCGTCAGGCTTCCTGGAGGCGCTGGCGTATTGGTCGGCGGCGGCGGCACGTAAACGTTACGCACAGTGCGCTCCGCCGTCTGGTTGGATTCCACCGTGATGCTGCCTGTGCCGCTGGCACTCCACAACGAACCTGGATCCTCGGTGATGTTGTATGTGCCCGGCCTCAGATTACTGAACGACTGGTTCTGCCCGTCCGACAGGTCGAAGCACGAGTCGAAGCCCTCTGGCCCGGACACACAGATCGTAAAGGGATCGTAACTGAACGAGGGGTTGCCGTCCCAGTCGACGACTTTGTCGATCACCAGATTACCTGGAATGGGTGTCGGCTCCGGTGTGTTGGTGATGACTGGCGTCGGCGTCGGGAAAGCCTCGGTGTAGATGCTGCCGGAATCCGGATCGCCGGAGCCATCGCCCTCGCCACCCGGATCGATACACAGGATGTCGAAGTACGTATTGTTAAACATCCACGCGGCGATGCCATGTGTCGCCAGGTCCGTCGATGTCCCGCCGAAATCCAGATAGACATAAGTTGTGGAGAAGGGCGGGAAGGTATACACCGTCGGATAAGTTCCGCCATCGGCCCCGCGCCAGTAGGTTGTGCTGGGGTCGTTGGGCGTGGTGGTCGGCCCGGTAGAATTGCCCCGCCAGATTTCAACGCCAAACTGGGTGTCGTGCGCGTGCGAACCGCCGATGCTGATTCGCTCCAGCGTGAGCCACGATCGCTTGTTTTTGGCTTGTGTCCAGTCGATGTGGAAGTTGAACATCGGCGACGGCTGGTGCCGGAGACTCTCGACACGCAGCACCACCACGCCGAAGGTGTCGAAACGATCCACCCGCACCCGCATCGATTCCGAGGCGCAGTCCGGTGTGTACGTCGGCGTCGGCGTATTTTGTGGCGTGTCGGGGTCGTCGGGATCGTCGGGATCGGTGTCGTCCGTGACGATATCGGCCTCGATGACACAGCGCAGATCGTTGCTGGTATCGTAGAACTCAAACACCGAGCCGCCGAAATCTTCCAGTTTCAGATGACTGCCGAGATTGTTGCCCGCGTTGAGGAAAACACCCTCAAAGCGTGATCTCGCGCCGTTGCCGGGGATGCCTCGTTCGGCATTGTCGAACCGGTCGCGGTCGGTGCCGGTGAACGAGTTGCTGTCAATCGACTGCGGGCTGGCGTGTTCGCCCATCCACACGACGTTGCTGTTGACCGCCATCGCCGACAGGAACATGCCCGTATACACGCTCGACGGCTTCCAGACGAGCTGTACCCGGTCCAGCTCGGTGGGCTGAACGTTGGTGTTGGTCACACTGAAGTAGACGCGCTCCCGGTCGAAGCTGAGGTCGCCCACATACAGGTTATCACAGGTGAACGGCCCCAGGGTCGAGGTAGGCGTGGCCGTCGGTGTGGGCGTCATAGTACTGGTGGGCGTCCAGGTTTCGGTGGGCAGCGGCGTCTCGGTCGGTGGCCGGGGCGTCGGCGATGCCTGATTGCTGGCCCCAGGCGGACTGCCCTGCACCGCGTTGAGCGCGCGCGATGCCCGGAACGACTCGTTCACACCAGACCGCCGCGACTCCATGCGGACGTATTCAGCCAGGCCCAGCGGCGTAATCAGCGGATGGTTGTAAACCACAAACACGGTGATGCGGTCGCCAGGACCGCCGGGGTCCAGCCAGCGCGTGCCCTGGTTGCGCGGCGGACGGTCGTCCAGGTTGGTCAGGCTGTCCGGGTGCGCCTCGTTCAGCATACAGTATGGCGCTTCATACTCGCGGTTGGCACTGGCCGGCGCAGAATCCGAGTCGTAGACGGTCACAAATCGCTGGTTGGGGTTAGCCTGCGGGTCATGGCTCACCGAGGCCGAGCGCATCATCGTGCGCGAACTACAAACCGACACATCGAACCAGCGCGGGATGTCGCTGCGCGGCAGCGGGTCTTCCCACACCGAGAAGAGCATATTGTGCAGGCTGTCGAAATCGCCGTTGCGCGGGTTCGGCTCCAGCGACAGACCAGCCGCGCCACGCCGCGCCACATCCATGATGGACGCCAGACGCAGGATGTCTTTGCGGTATTCGTCGTGTTCCGGCCTGCCAGGGTCGCACACCTCGCCGTCATACCAGGTAGCAAACAGGCTCTTGGGCGTGATGTCGTAAGTGGCATCCGGGTTGGGCAGGCCATAGGCCTCAACGACGTAGCTGGTGTCATCGCTGTCAGGATAGTGATCAAAGCGCTCGCCGACCGGGTCGCTCAGGTCGCACGGCAGCAGGTCCATACTGTACTTGGCTTCGTCGAACTGGCCGGTGGTCGTATAGCGTGCGGCCTCGCGGGCGGCGTTCTGGAGGGTAACCCAGGACTGAAACAACCGTCCGAATTCGATGATCCCAAACGTCAGCATCAGCAGAATAGGCAGCGTCAGCGCGAATTCGGCCAGGGTTTGCCCCCTTCGCCGCCCGGCGCTGCGCTCGTTGAAACTTTCCCCTATCATAAAGCCCTCCATATTTGCCGGTTTCGCCGCAGCCGGCACGCCCTTAAGAGCGTCTATAAGGAATTGGTGATCTGTCGATAGACCGGGAAGGACAGCCACGCTGGCTGTCCCCCTGAAAAATCAGTTCGTTAGCCGGCCAGCCGTGTGAACATGCGCGACGCGATCTCGTCGAATACCATGTCCAGTTCGGCCTGGCTGGGCGCGTTGTAGTAATTGCCGCAGTTCTCGCCGGGCGGCCTCATCTCGATACTGGCCAGCGTGCCGTCGTAACTGGTGTTGTCGGCCTCGCATGGGCCACCCGGACCATAATCGTCCACCGAGTCGTTAAGCACACCATCATCGAGCCAGTCCTGCTGGTAATGTGTGTTGACCTGCCAGTTCTCGCCCACATCGGCGATGTAGCGCAGCAGTTCCTCGCCCAGGCAGGCGCGCAGGTTATCCTCACACGAACCATCGCCCTGGTCGAAGTTCAGGTTAAAGCCAATCGTGAAGATCGTCGGCAGCACGGCATCGTCGCCAGCGTCGTCATGAATACCGGTGATGAAGTCGGCCCAGTCGCGGGCGTAGTCGTCCACATCATACAGCGGATCACAGCTATTGCCCGAAGCGCCGTATTCGCCGATGTCCACGTCGTAGATGTTACCGGCGATACGATTCTGCTCGACAGTCAGCCCCATGTCGTAATCGCGGTCACGCGCGCCTGGCCCGAAGCCCGGGTCATAAGTCGGCATACCAACCGAGCTGTCGCCGCCCATGCGGGCGCGTATCGTCGGCAGGCAGAAGTGACGCGTGTGCGGATTTTCGTCCTGGCAGTACGGGAAGGAGATACCATTATCGTCGTCGTAAGTCAGCACCAGCTCGCCCAGCGTGTCTACATTGCTTGGGTTGCCGGGGTCCGGCACGCCCATCGGACACAGACCGTAATAACCGTATTCGCCCCGCGTACCGTATTTGCCGTAAGAGCCGGGCGTCGTCCAGTCATATATCGCCTCGGCGTTGTACGGCTCCGGCCCGTCGAGCTTCTCGCCAAACGAACGCACCGGGTCGCTGGCCCCGGCGGCACCGTCACTGAGCATAATCATGATCCACACCGAGCCTTCACGGCGGCTGGTGGTCGGGTCGGTGAGGGCGTTATTGGCCTCGCGCAGCGCCGCGCCGGTGTTCGACCGGCGGCAGGCAGCCCACAGCTCGTAGGCGTTGTTCACCCCCAGGTCCAGCTCAGTGCGCAGCGTGCCCCAGGGGTCCGCTGGCTGGCCACCAACCACCGGCGGGTAGATGTTGGGATTCATGAAGTTAATCAGCGCGGGCTGGCCCTCAAAACCGGCGACGTTGCGCGTCGCGTACAGGCTGAACGGGTACGGCAGCGCCGCGTTCTGCATAAAGCAGCTACCGCGCACCGGGTACTCGTGCAGATCAGTAGCATCCAGGTCGAAGTAATCAATCGGCACCGGCTCGCCCGTACCCCGGTTCACCCCCTGCGAATAGGCGGTATACGGGTTACCGTCGGCGTCGTAGTCCAGCCAGCCGCCGCCGTCCTCATTCCAGATGTAGAAGTTGGGTTCGGCCAGCACACCCACATGATTATTGAGCGTAGCCAGGGCCAGCTCATGCGACTCGATCATATGCGTGAGATTTTCGCCGGTGTCCGGGTCGCCATTGGCGCCATCCGGGTCCAGAACAAACGCCGACCGGGCATAATTGACGAAACCGACGCGGTCGCCACGCATAAAGTCGATACGGTCCAGGAACAGGCGCGTCGCGTCGCGGGCCTGCTTCAGCGGTTGGCAGACAAGGTCATCGAAGTAGCCGTCGTTCTGCGCAGAGCCGGTCGCAGTGATGTTGCCCCAGCGGTCCACAGTACCGTTGCTGGGGTCGTTGCAGCAGCCGTAAAAATCGAATGTAGGGCGGAAACCGGAGTAACGCGCCTGCTCGGCAGTAGGGTCGTTCCAGTTCTCAATGTTCGGCCACTCATGATTGGTGACGCCGCCCCCCTGCGTGGTGTACATCTCGGCGACTTCCGGCTCCACACGCAGCACTACCGAAAACGGATGGAAGCGCACCCGGCATTGTTCGCGTGGGTGGCCCTGCTCGCCACTGACGCCGGTCGGCACGAACGACTCAACCATATAATACTGGTTGCGCTCCGCCTCATAATGGTCGCGCGGGTTGGTGGGCATGGCCGGATCATCGACGTAATACAACCGGCGGTTGACCTCTTCCTGCGACCGGGTGAGCAACTGACCTTCCCACAGCCAGCCTTCGAACCAGTAATCATAGGCGGTTCCATCGCTACCGATCGGCTTGGAGCCGTCCGGCAGGTTATCCGCGTGACGCCAGTCGATATAAGTCTCGCCGTTGTGTTCGCGAGTCGGCAGGATGCCATCTTCAGCCATGCTGCCCATCACCGAGTCGCGATCGCCGACCATCAGAATCTGGTCGCCCGTGTACTTCTGGATGCGCGGCGGGATATAAGCGCGCGCCAAATCCACCTGCTCCCAGTCGTAAACGCTGGTTTCAATCGCCATCGATTCCGACACGTCCATAACCAGAATCACGTCCAGCACCGCCGTCTCGGAGACAGCGGACGCCTGCAAAGTAATATTGCCGAAGCCCAGCAGACGCAGGAAAAACGTGGGCGAATCGACCTGCGCCGTCACCCGCACCAGTTTGCGCAGGTCGTCACTGCACACCTCAGGGTCGTCAGTCTCACCAGGGGCCATTTGGATGCCGGAAGCGTCAGGATCGTAGTCGTGGCGCGGCTGGTTGTGGCACGTCTCCACCACCACATCACGCGGATTGATACCGTGAAATTCGATATACTGGCGCGCCGTCAGGCTGACGGTGGCGATGGTGCGATCCTGCCGCATCTGACCGGCAGCGGCAATCGAGGCCGCGTCAACTGCACGTCGCAGCGCGCTGTATCGCACAAACAGCACCGAGACGTCGGTGGTGATGCCGACAAACGCCAGCAGTCCCAGCATCCCCAGTGCCAGGATCACCACCGACTGGCCGATCTGACCGCGTCTCATCATTTTACGCAGCATTGTCCTCATAAGAACGCGCCCTCATAACCCATCAATTACTGATAGTCTTCCCAGGTTAGGTTGTAGCTCAGGTCTGGTGTGGCAGCCGGCACCGGGAACGCCGACCACACATAAATCGTCGTGCGGCTGCTGCCCAGCGCCTGAAACACCGGCGAGAACACCGGAATATCCATAAGCAACTGGTGCCGCCAGTAAATCTCAACCAGGATCAGACCCTGGCTGGGCAAAAACTGGCCGGTATCAATTGGACGGCCTTCGCTGTCCAGGCCAAAATTCGGGTCAACCTCATCACGAATCTGCTGCAATTCCGACTGCGACAGGCGGAACTGGCGGCTCTTGAGCAGTTCCTGCACGTCATAAACCGACCAGTCCGAACCATAACAGAACAACTCCGCGTCGAATTCATCGCCGCTGGCATCTGCGAATTTCTCGATCTGCTCCACCCGGCGATAGCCAGTATAATTGAAGCCGCGCTGCATCTCCGGCGTCTCGTCATAACCCATCGATATCCAACTGCGCTCACCTGTCTGCGCGTTGCGGAACTCGTAGGCCATCTCCAGCGGATAGCTGCCGACAATCAGGTTGTTAACCGGCTCCCGCACGTCGATGATGTCCGGCGAATCCTCGTTCTGGTAGTAGTCGAACGGGTCGCGCTCAAAGGCGTCGTTGCGGAAAAGCGTGGTACCAGCCCCATCGACGCGCCGCCACATGTTGCACTCGTTGGTCGTGGCGGGGAAGCGCCCCACCACCACCGGAATCCAGCCCGGCTCATATTCATCAATATCGATCGTGCGCACGTTATCATTGTAATGGTCGCCGCTCAGGTCCAGGTCGCCACCGTTGGCGATGGTATCGTTGTTCACCATCTGAACCGAGAAAACCGAGATGATGATGTCATCCGTCTGGTCGTCGGGTTCGTCAGTCCACTTGATCTCTAACGGCGTCATACTCGCTTCCATCTGGCACAGCACCAGATTGTAGAAGCCGACATAGGTGTTGGGAGCCGGGGGGCACTGGCGCACATCGAAGCGACGCCGGTTGACGCCCTCGTTGGTGGAACCGTCGCCATCCCATTCATACTGGGTCCACAGGCCAGCATCGCCAAACGCTTCGCCGGCGTCAAAATCCGGGAAACGCGGGTCGATATGCGGATGCCGGTAATGGGTGGACGCATCCTCATCCCACTTCAGCGGGCTGTTATCCCCGGTCAGAACCGCACCACGACGCGCACCGACCCGCGAGACTTCCAGCAGAGTCAGGTAATTATGTGCGTACCAGCCAATCTCGACGATCCCGACGATCAGGATTATCAGAAGCGGGGTGATGAGCGTCATCTCCAGCACACTCTGACCACCCTCCGGCTTACCGTAAGTGGCCGGGGTCCCATCCAGGATTTCAACTACACGTTTCAGGAATTTGCGCATGGCATGACCCTATAATGAAAATGAATTGGTCTCCGCGTGTTCTGATCCCTCTGCATTAATGATACCATAATGGTTTTGCCGGATTATTGAGGTATGTCTGGTAAATGATAGAGTTTTGTCTAAATAACACACACAGCGTACAGGCTCAGTCAACGTAAAAAGGGGTACGCGATTTCGGGTTGCATGTTACAATGCAAGTACGTGAGTTGAACCTGCAACGCACGTGCTAGCGAGAAATCGTACAAAGGAGTTTGAAAGATGGCTATTGATTTTTACGATGTCAAGCTGCGTAAGAAGGTCTCGATTGAGGAGAGCAACGTGCGTAAGACCACCTTCCAGACGAAGAATGGTCAGGTCCGCTATGGGCTGCGCGCCAAGACTGAAGACGGGCGGAACCTCACCAAGTTCGTCAGCAAAGGCGATTGGGATAAACTGAACGTTCCAGAAGAGTAGTCTGCCCCGGTCTTGTAATTGGCTCGACACAACAAGAGACGGCCTCCAGTGTGGAGAGCCGTCTCTTGTTGTTCTGTGGACCAGTGTGGCGCGCGTCAGTTGGCGCGCACCGGCGGCGCGATCTTCACAAAATGATCGCGCGGCGAACGCAGCAGTGGATACAGATGCTCGGTGGCTTCCGCCTGGTTGTTGATCTCCAGCGTGTGGATGTAATGCGACAGCAGTTCGTTTACATCGGCCACACCCTGGTCGTCGAGCGCGAAAATATCGACGACCGACCCGTGCGCGATGCGCCGCCGGATGGCGTCCAGGTTCAGGCCCATCTCTGGCTGGACGCGCTGGTAGATCACGCCGCCGGTCATACCGGCACACATCCAGGGGCCAGGATCGCCCAGCACCAGCGCCCGCCCCGAAGTCATATACTCAAAAGCGTACCCCTTCAGGTTGGCGCGCGCGCCGATACCGCCGTCCTCGTCGCGCAGCGGCTGCCGGATCTCGCCGCCAAAGACGACATCGGCGCCACTCAGACGAATGCAGGCGCGGGTGTCCGCGTTGCCCTGCACAATGAAGAATCCGCCCTGCGCGCCGTAGGCGAAGCTCTTGCCAACCGAACCATCCACGCGCTTACCGTTGTGGTTCAGCCCCTTCAGAACCGCGACCGAGCCGCCGGTAGCGCTCTTGGCGACGCCGTCCTGCGCCCCACCTTCAACCAGCACGTTCAGCGGCGCGTCCAGGAAGGCGGCCAGGCCGTTGCCCGGCACCGCCGAGTTGCTGAAGCTGAGATGCACCGCCTCGATCTCATCCGCGTGTTCGATGCCGCCGCGCTTGAGCGCCCCGCTCAGGTGCGTGCCCAGAGCGCGGTCCATCGCCATCACCTGTTCGTCGTCGTAGGTCATCTCGGTCTCGCCGCGCTCCACCTGCTCGACGATCACATGCGTCATCTGCTTGCTGAGGGTGTTGCGCGGGCGCGTGAGGCGGCGACCGCCGGGCTGCGGCTGCGGCTTGGGCATGGCCGGCACGCGATGCAGCAGCGGCGTCAGGTCGATCTGGTCGTGCATGTCGCGCTGAATCAGCAGATCAGCGCGCCCCACCAGGTCCTGCGTCCGCTGGAAGCCCATGCGGGCCGTCCACTGGCGCACATCCTCGGCCAGCATGGTAAACACATTGACGATCCCCTGCGGCGAGCCTTTTTCCTCAAACGGGCGGAAAGCCTTGAAATTGCGCATGGCGGCTTCTTCGCGCGTCTTGACATGCGTCGTGATGCCCACATGACACGTCCCGTCATGACACCCACGACAGATGGTACAGCCCACCGACACCATCGCCATCGTGCCGAAGCCCACCCGGTTCGCGCCCAGGCACATCATTTTGATGACGTCGCGCCCGCTCTTCATGCCGCCGTCACACCACAACTCGACATCGTCGCGCAGGCCGCTTTCGATCAGCGCCCGGTGCGACAGCCACAGGCCGACTTCCGCCGGCAGACCCACATGCCGCAGCGCATGCGCTCGCGCCGCGCCCGTGCCGCCCTCATAGCCGGTGATGTTGATGATGTCCGCGCCGGCTTTGGCGACACCCACCGCGATGATGCCCACACCCGGCACCACCGGAATCTTGACCGACACGCGAGCGTAGGGATTGGCCGTCTTCAGCTCGTCGATGAGCTGCGCCAGGTCCTCGATTGAATACAGGTCATGGTTGTTGCTCGGCGAGATGAGCGCCACGCCCGGCGTGGTATGGCGCGCCGCCGCCACCTGCTCCGTGACTTTGAAGCCCGGCAGATGGCCGCCCTCGCCCGGTTTCGCGCCCTGCCCGATCTTGATTTCCAGCAGGTTGCACGAGTTGAGAAATTCGATGTTCACACCAAAGCGCGCCGACGCGATCTGCTGGCCGCGATTGTTGGGATACTTGCCCATCAGGTCAGAGAGTTCGCCCCCCTCGCCGTTGACGCAGATGATGTTAAGCAGATGCGCCGCCTCGGCGTAAGTGCGGTAAGACAGCTCACCCTGCGAGCCGAACGACATCGCGCCGATCACCATCGGCATGGCGTGGTCGCCCACGCTGATGTCCACCGTAGCCGGGTCCACCGGGTTTTTGCCCTGTTTAATGCCCAGAATATGACGAATAGCGACCGGGTTCTTGCGCTCCAGTCCCTCGATGAACGTGTTGTAATCGTCCATACTCATCTCGCCCTGAGCCACATCCTCGACCTTCTTCCACAGTTTGGGGAAGAAGCGGTCGGGATTCTCCAGCTTGTTTTTCTTCTCGCCGCGCAGTTCGGCGGCGCGTTCTTCGGCGTCGGCATTGAGCTGCGACCACGTCAGGCCGCGCGCGTGCGAGCCATAATAGTTCGGCGTGCCAAAAATCGCCGCCACGCCTTTCGCCAGACCGATGCTGCTGAAGCTGTGACCGTAGCCGCGCAGTTCGTGGCAGCCAATCGTTGAGGTGACCTTCTCCAGCCCGGCGGTGAGCGCCTTCAGCGTGTTGGACAGCCGATCCACCACCACCTCGCTTTCCAGCGGCTCGGTGGCAGCGCGCGGCGCAATACCCAGGCTGACGGCATACAGCGCATACGGCAGAATGGCGTTCGCGCCCAGGCTGACGGCCAGCGCCAGATCGTGCAGGTCGCGCAGCGCCCCGGAACGCAGCACAATGCCCACCCGACGGCGCAGGTTCGGCTGATCTTCAGCGCGGCGCAGCGCGCCATCGACCGCCGCCGTCACCAGCAGCGGGTCCAGCCACATCCGTTGGCCGTCGAACACGTCCGTGTCGTCCAGCAGCAGGCACATCGCGCCAGCGCGCGCCGCCGCCACCGCCTCGCGCTGCAAACGCTCGATGGCCGCCTCGACGCTCTCATGGAGCGCCGCGCTCATCGACAGCGTACGCGCCCGGTCGCCGAACACAGCCAGCAGGTCCTCTAGCGTAAGCGTGCCGTGCCGGTCGGCGGCGGCGCGCATATCGTCGAGCGTGCCCAGGTCGGGATGCCCGCCGGTGAGCAGCGGTGTGTCGATCTCGACCAGCAGATCGTCCGGGTGCGGGCGCTGGCCCACCGCCGGACGCACACCCAGCGTCATCCGGGTGGAAAACTGCGCGCTCTCGCGCTCGCGGTCGATCGCCGGGTTAGTGACGACGGCCACCGTCTCTTTGAAAAAGTCGGCGATGTTGACGCGCTTCCGGCTCAGCGCCGCCAGCGGACCATCCCAGCCCAGCGAGCCGATCTGCTCTTTGCCGTTGAGCGACATCGTATCGACGACTTCCGTGTGATACCGTTCCCAGCCCAGCGCCGCCATCGTATTGGTGTTGATGCGCGTCTCAGTGGCGGTCCAGGGGTAGGTCTGGCCAACAGGCGCGCTCATGGCTGGCACAGAACCAGCGCCCGCCTCAGCCTCCGCCTCAGCGACGGCCACCGGAGCCGCCTGCCTGACAGGTTGGTGGCTGCCGTTGCCGCCCGGCCCATGTGGCTGCTCCGGCGAGGCCACCGGCAGATCAAGCCCGGACGCCTGCAAGCGCCAGCCGCTGCCACCGTTTTCGCCGTTGGCTGGCACGCGGTCGCGCTGGCGGTTGAACACATGCCGCTGAATGTCGGGATAGTCCAGCACCTCGATGCTGTGACCGGTGCGAATCTTGAGCGCCACCTTCTCGCCGGGGGCCAGCGGACGCGGCGTAGCCGCCATCGCGTCCAGCGGATACACACCGCGCTCAGATGTGGCGAAATACTCTTTTTCCGTCTCGCCGAACCACATCGGGCGCAGGCCCAGCGCGTCCACGCTGAACACACACAGGTTGCCATAACGCGCCGCCACCGCCGCCGGTCCCTGGGCGAACGGCCCGAAAGCCTGCCGCAGCTCGCGGTACATGGCGTGCATCTCCGGTGCGTTCTGAATCAGGTCATGGTCATGCGGCGGGAAGATGGTCTCCATCGCTTCGATCAGGTCCAGATCAAAATGATGGCACAGCGCCTGCAGCACCCGGTCCACGTCCTGCGAGTCCGAGTTGTTGGGGTCCAGCGGAATACCAAGCATGGCCGCTTCCAGCCGGAAGCGCGAGATGGTGTTGAACTCACCGTTATGGCCGATAAAGCCGAACGGCTGCGCGCGCTCGAAAATGGGGTTGGTGTTGGTCGAATAACGGGCGTGGCCCATCGTCACCGTCGAGGCGTAATCCGGGTCGCGCAGTTCCGGGTAATACCGGCGCAGAATCTCCACCGTGCCCTGCACTTTGTAGACGACGCTGTGCGACGAAAACGACGGGAAATGCACGCCCAGCGATTTTTCCAGCATCACCTGCAGATCAAACAGCGTGCGGTCCAGCTTTTCCGACGGCACCTGACCGTTCATCCCGGCGATCTGCCAGAAGACCGGCTCGTTTTTCTCCGCGTTCGGCCCCAGCACCTGCGAATTGACCTTGCCCGGTTGGTCGATCAGCACGTGCAGGCCGCTGTCGGTGATCTGGCGACAAATCTCGTCGATCAGGTTAGAAGCGCGCGGGCGCTCGCGGGCGGAAATCATCACATGCGCCACCCAGAAGTCGCGGTGAGTCGCCAGCGACGAGCGCAGCCCGGCGCGCGACAGGCGCTTGCTCCACAACTGGCGTGGAATGTCGGTCAGAATGCCGACGCCGTCGCCCTCGCCATCGACATAACCGCTGCGATGGCCCATCCGGGCCAGCCCTTCGATGGTGCGCTTGACGTTGCCGTGTGTGGCTTCGCCGCCCTTACGTACTGAGCAGATCAGGGCGCAGGCGTCGCGCTCTGCGGTGTCTATGGGATGAAGCTCGATCGCTTGCGGATCGAACGAGTCGTTCAGGTTGATTTCACTTGAGTGACGTTCACTACCGGTGCCTGAATTACGCATGACACCCTCCTGGTCAGGCTGACTAACGTTACTGTACGGATTGAGCAAAAACGGGATTATTATTTATCGGCTTCGTTCACCGGGAAACGCGGCCCGCCGCGCGGCGGACGGTTCGGGTGATGATTTGTGAGAAACTCACAAAATAGGACATGATTTCCCACTTATAATGTAACAAAGGAAAATACCAGCATAAACGGATATAGTATCAGAGATGATGACCGTCAATATCGGTATTCTGCACAAGTTTTGCGCGAAGGGCGTTAAACTTAACAGATATTGATGAGCACGGGCTAAGTGTTTGACGCGCCAGCCGGTCCGCATGATACCCAGGGACCGGCTGGCTTGGTGTGTCTACGTCATGGAGAGTAACCGCCGGATGGTCAGCGCCAGATGCAGTGCCAGGCGCGTCTCCGGGCGGTTGAGGTCGATCTGCGCGATCTCGTTGATACGGTTCATGCGATACAGCAGCGTGTTACGGTGGACGATCAGCATCTCCGCCGTCTGGCTCAGGTTGCCATGACAGGCGAAGAAGGCCTCTAACGTCTTGACCAGATCGGCGTGCTGCCGGATGTCGTATTCCACCAGCGGCCCCAGTGTCCGGTCGGTGAACTCCAGCAGCTTGTCCCGGTCAGACAAACTCAGAATCAACTGGTACACGCCCAGGTCGCCGATGTACAGCGGCGTGTCCGTCTGCAGGCGGGTCGCCAGCTCCATCGCCTGGACGGCATCCCGGTAGCTGGTGCGCCACGCGGCGACCTCGCGCGCGGGCTGCCCCACCCCGATAGCGACTTTGTTATGCGGATACTGGCGCTGAATCTCCGCGCTGAAGGCGATCGCCAGCTTCAGCGACTCGTCGATGGGGTCGTCCTTGGCGGTCGCATGAAACACCAGCACCTCGCCTTCACGCTCGCGCTGCCACACCAGCGCTTTGGCGCGCTGGTTGTTAATCACCGTGTTGACCAGCGTCTCCAGCCGCCGGTTCGAGAGTGACTTGTCATCCTGCCACGTGAGCACAACCGCCAGATGCGTCTGCGTCATATCGTGGTCGAAACGCTCGCCCTGGCGGATGGCTTCCTGATGGTTGACATCGCCGATCAGCAGCCGGTCCAGGAATGTGCCACGCAGCCGCTTCTCAGTGTCGCTGACCGCTTTCTGCTTGGCCATCTCCAGCGCGCAGGCCGCCGCGCCGTGTTCGGCCACCAGCAGATCAATGTCGTCCAGTTCGTTATCCCGCCCCACAATCGACAGATAACCGCGCCCGATGTCGCTCGTGATGACCGGCGCGACCAGCCGGGCTAACCCCGGCGTCGGCAGCGACTGCATCAGCACGGCGTTTTCGGCATCGCTGACCCGGTGGCGGTCCTGGAAATCGACCGGCAGGTTGTCCAGCTTGCGCAAAAACTGCTCGATCTCGTCCCAGTAGCCGACAAACTGCGGCTGCACCGAACTGTAGACCGTGCGCAGGCGCTTATCCTGGATGATAACCGCCTTGTTCGTCAGGCGCGCCATCGTGTTGATGAGTTCCGGCATCCCCTCATTACGCGAGGAAATCTGCGTAAGCTGGCGGTAAATCTGCGTGCCGCGCCGTTCGATCTGCACTTTGCGATCAACCAGCAGGCTCACAATCGCCTTTTCGATGAGCCGCACCCGGTTGCCGCCCGGCAGAATCAGCACCGGCATACCGCTGGCTTTGGCCTCGGCGATAGCGCCAGCGCTGGCCGTCTCACTGAGCACGACCGCCGCCGCTTTCTTGTCCGACGCCCAGCGAATCACATCAGCATCAGATGCTTTGCGCGCGGCGGGTGTCTCGCAGGCCGCCAGCAGAATGATCTCGCTTTCCTGCGGCGACTTCGAGGTCACAATGCCGTCTTCGGGATAAATGACGGTAGTCCAGTTCACCTGCCGGTTCAGCAACCCCTCGCCAGCGACGACGCGCGTGCCCAACGGAAGCGCCAGTTTACGCACGTCTTCTACGGTGATACGTTCGTGTACGTCCTTAGCCATGTCGGTCACGATTCTACTTGATGTGCTCATATGCACCTGTACGAGTTCAGGGAGCGGATGGTTAACGTCTCGCTCAAACGGATGCGGTGGGATACTGCCTGACCCCTGCTCGCCGGACGCGCGGAAGCCGCGTCACAGAATCCAGCAGATGACAGAGGTTAACGTAAACAATGACCGGCATCAGGCAAAGTGACCTGCCTGTGTGGTTAGGCCAATTGTTGCGCATTTATGTAAAATAGACAATACCCCACGCGATTTTCGTACAGGTGATCTCGCCCAAAGACCGACACCCGCTCCATTTCGTACGGGCGTGCTACAGCGCGCCCGCC
>CAZXCK010000014.1:0-58076 GCA_964639225.1 uncultured Anaerolineaceae bacterium
CTTGTCGAGAACAGTGATGATGCTTACACGATCAAAACAATCATTGCCGACCATGTATCGTCGAACGTAAAAGACGAGCTCATCAATGAGTTTAAGGCACTCGTTGTTGGGCTGGCACTGATGGATAACGAGTACATCATCAATGCACTCAGGCGTATATCGGCGATCAAGAGCAATATTCTGGCCGAGCATGACAACGAAATGCCGGTCGTGAAACGACAATCTATAACCGTGACACCGTTTGAGCTATGAGACTACTGGATACATTTATCAGTGATGCAGGTATCGCGACGTCGCTCCGGAAGGGCGCTGCCATCATTACGGCAACGGTGCACGCCAAGAACCATAATGACTTCACTACTGTCACCCCGAAAGAGAAAGTGGTGTCGTGGTGGAGTCTTGATGTCACACATTTCATTGAGCCGATAGCTTGTAACGCGAACAGCGTACACCAGTCTACAATTTCCGGTGCTGATCTTGAGTGTGACAATCTTTGTTATTTTGGCGGATATTTCCTCGGTGATTTCGAGGAGCTCGATCTGCCGGTGGTAGACTTTACGGTGGTGGATACGCTGCTTTGTGACGTTATGGCAACGATGTGGGCGCTGATAGTCAACGATGAATACTCAGTCGCAGCCACATATCTACAGGCTGCATACATGATGATCGCGACAAGCAGAGAGATACTTTACGATATGCCGGATGGCTCGGCCAATATAGCGGAGTTGACTCCATATGAACTATGATCGCAAGAGCAAAATAGAAGACCTGAAGGCTCCCCGTCCACAGCCTGATAACAAATCAAGCATGAGTATTGGCGGACAGGAACCGAACTCTACTGCTGTGGGAGGACAGGAACCAAACTCTACTACCGTCGGCGGACAGGAACCGAACAGTACTACGGTCGGCGGACAGGAACCGAATAGTATTACAGTGCCTGGTGAAGAGCCGAATAGCACTACTGTGGGTGGGCAGGAGCCAAGCTCTACTACTGTGGGTGGGCAAGAGCCGAATAGCACTACTGTGGGTGGGCAGGAGCCAAGCTCTACTACTGTGGGTGGGCAGGAGCCAAATAGTACTACTATCGGAGGGCAAGAGCCGAATAGTATTACCATTGGTGATGACAGGCAATATGTCGACATCCCTGCGTTCACGACAGAGAATATGGGCCATAACGCAGAGAATGTGACCGATAGATTTTACTTTGAAGAGGCATCTGATGTAGATATCAATGATACGCAAGGCGCTGTAAGTATTGGATACAAACACTCGCAAGGTTTGTCTGACGGGGGCACAATAAGTACTACAGCGTTATCTCTATTTAATGCATTCGAAACAGGGTTAAATACTGGTGCGGCATTGCTTCATTGCATTAATATAACCTATTACCAGCAGCTCGAAACTTCTCTCGCGGGCGTCGAAGATAAAGAATTTCCGTATACGTTGGAAGTTGTTTTTGATGCTGGCGAGGATGTTGCCTTTGATATCGCAACACTTGAAGCGGTAAAAATATATTTTCCACAGTCTACTATTCTGGCGCCAATGAGAATTGCATATGGGTCTGATGGAGATAGCGATGAATCGGTAAAGGTGATCGGTCCATTTTCAATCCCGTTTGTTGTTCGGGCCGACTCTGGCGTTACCGTCACGTTCAACCGCGGCAAAGCTAACAATACCGGCCCATGGATCGGGAAGGACGGTAATGCCATAGCTGGTTCATTGGTAAATGGTACAGCAGCAGTATACTTGGATGGCATGCCAGTCGAGATAGGCTCGTCTGACAATATTGATATACAGCCAATTTATGCTGTATACGGAAACTACAACGGTTCGTCAACACACGATCCAGTGATGGAGAATAGGAGAAGCTACGATTTCTGTGATCGACAACACTATGAGAGCGGATGGGAATACGTAAGAAGCAGTGCTGGTATATGGTACCCTTTCAAGAACGACCCCACTACTGGTGAGTCAACAAACACTATCAAGATAACCCTTGAAGTACAGCCGATCGCTGGTCCATCGGAAGCATACCGGACTGCCAATAGCGTATATGGCTCAAGGGGCATCAAGAACGGTGTAGGGTATGCGCGCGTCAAAGTTCTTGATGTTGAAGATGGGTCAGTTGTTGGTGGCCCAACATGGGTTAGTGCAACAACGCCTTTAGTGTCGAAAGTTGGATCGCCGTCTTATCCAAAAACAATCATGTACGGGTCTCCGAATTATAGCCCAATACTGAATGACGCCGGTACATTTAGGAGTGCGATCAACCAAGAACGCATACAGTGGGTTTCGTCAGGGTCTTATGCTGGGAAGAAATATCGACTATATTCGATTCGTACCGGAGCAAAATTATGTTTGGCTGCTGCTGCCATAACAAGCGCATCGACAAAGAGCTGGTTTTGTTTTGAGATGAAAGACAAGCGAAACAACACAGTATACTACCATCCCGAGAATCTTCATATTATATGGGACTCGCTGATAGGGTGGGATCAATCAAGCGGCGATGTATCAGATATTGACATAGAGGAGATCAAGATACTTGACATTACCGGAGAGAAGATATGCGTAAAAATAGAGTGTACTCACAATTCTACCGATTACACATTTATTCTCACGGTACGAAAAGCAACCGCGATTAGCGGTGGGAGCTTGCTTGTCAGCGAGTGGGAGCGCGAAACGTGGCTATGCACAATGCATATTTACGATGAAACATCCCTCTTGTCTTTTGATCCGAGGAACGGCCACAATGGAGGAGCTGCTCTTGAATACAATATAAACGAGCAGCATAGAGCTGATGTGGCGGGCTGGGACACTATACAAGAGATGGCTCTTGACACGAAAAGAAACCCTATGGTGACTATTTTTGGTGGGAACGGACTGTTTCTTGACAAGGTGTCTCGGTCGTCATCGAATATACTATTTTCGTTTGGCCAGCCCGACATGGTGTTTGTCCCATTTGTTCTTGATGATGTTGTGATTGGGTTTAATGACACGATAAATTATGGGCTACAAGCGATCTGTATCCCGTGCTTGTTGCCGACGGTGTCGACAAGAATCTCTGATATTGAAACGTCCAGGGCAGGGGAAAATGATTCGATTGATATTGAGACATGGGTGTCAAGATTCTATGGGTTTCACAGCACAAAACCAACATACCTGTCCGGCATGTACGACTTGGAAACAGAGGCTGTCATGCTATATAAGTCAACGGCCATATTGTACACAACACCTGCTATTTCGGAAGGAAATGTCTATTCAAGTCTTCCTTCTAATCTTTCATCCCTTGTCGGCACGGACCTTATTTCGAGTGGTTGTGTTATAGGCAAGGATGCTGTTGTTGTTGGTAACAATATTTACAGTTCGCTTGATGATGTTATATATCCGGCAACAAGCAAGTATCAGCTTAATGCCGACAAATCTAAAGCCCCATTACAGCTGAGAGGAAAATCCTATTCAGCTGGAAACAACCTTATGGTTTCAGACACAAACTCTCTCACATTGTTTAGCAGCAACCAATCTGGAGGCCTTGATTATATCACATCGTTCCCTATTAGCGTAGCAAGTAATATTGTCTTCTTCGCCGGAATGGCATTCTTTGCATCAGCGACAGCAATATATGCCATGAATAAGGGGAGCCTCGTAAAGATCAGAGAACTGGATTATACCTATACGAACATTGTATTTTCTATCGTTGACGAGGGACAGCTGTTCGTTCTGTGTGTGCGAAGCATTGATTCGCAAGGGTATGTCATATATGCCGATGGCTCTATCTCCGAGATATCTGCCGCAACATATTCTCCTTCCTTGCATGACAGGAAGATTGTAACCATCGTAAATAATATGGTGCCCGACCTGCGAGCATATCATGTATCGTCGGGCTCATGGGGTGCGTACAGTATAAGCTTGGCCAGGCAGACAGCATCAACTGATAGCCATATCGAATCCAATCTCGTGCGCGTATCACGTGCAGGACAGAGGTTCGTACTCACGAAGGTGTACATCCACTTCTATGCCGGTACGGGCGCTCCGTTTGACATATACGTCTACGACGATGGGTCGTCGACAGCCCTATGGTCTGACACATCTCCGAGCTACTCTGCGAGTGTTGAACAGCAGGTGTATCTCGATATCGGGAACGAACCGGTCGATGCCCTGAGGTACAAGATAACGAACATAGATTCGGATGCTGTCATATACGATGTGAAGTTTATTGGATACTATACGCAGAAACCAGGAGGATGATCATGGATATTATTCTTGCCGTCATTGATTTTGTGCAGAGCATGTTCTCGACGCCGGATGTGTATGTGGCATTCGACCCGCTAACCCTGACTGTCATGGCGGCAGCATCTGCCGGTAAAGCCATGTATGACCGGAGCAAAGAGCGCCAGATGAAGCGTGGGCATAATCGCCAGATGGATGAAGCCATCAAGTCACAGCGCCAGCAGCAGCGCATGATCGACTCGCAGAACCGTAACGCATACGGTCGTGCACTGACATTTATGGCGGCGAACAGGAACAACCCGAATGCATGGAACACGGCATCGAGCATGTACAACAACACCATGAGCGGCAACGCACAACGCTCAGCGGGCGTAGCCGAGAACATCGGGAACTACAAGGCGAACAAGCAAAAGGTTGACAGTCTTGGCGGGTTCTACAAAGACATGGCATTGCAGGGCGGCTTGTCGGCGGCGAGTACCGTAGGGTCAGCGATGGCGTTTGATTATATGGGCAACAAGATGCGGGGATTAAATCCGGGCGGACAGGCAGGCGGACAGCCTGTAGGCAAATGGGGTCTCGATGCAGGGAGGGCCGCTACGGATACAGGCACACCCGGGTTTATGCACACGGCAGGACAGAAGATGAGTGGGGCCGGTCAATGGCTTGGTAATGCATGGGATGTGACAAGGCGATATAAATTTAATATTCCCGATGCGATAGACAAAAGAGAATATGGGTTTTAGTATCGATGCACGCCTGCCTTTGCGTTTACAATCATGCCGCCTTGGTTGACATAATAATCTATAAAAAAGGTTGCAATGTTTTGTTGATTTGCTTTTGCTACAATTCCTTCGTTTGTGCGATAGTAATAACCATCGCCATCTTCAATATATTCAACTTCTACAGTATATATTGTATGGGCCCCATCTTCTTTTGCGTAGTCCACGTCTTCTGTGAGCCTATATCTTTTGTACTCCTCCCACTCTTTGCCGATAATTGTGGGTCGAAGGTCATGATAAAAAAGATAGAGTTGACTTTCCCAGAAATCCATTTCTGCAAATTCTTGCCAAGAAATATCGTGAGTTTCTTCAAACTCCTTGGCTACGGAATAATAGTAGGGCAGAGAACAAGAAAATGTCAGAGAAGCAAGTGCGAGGACAACGATCAGCCGTTTCATGCGGGCCTCCTTTGTTTCTCATAATATAGATGAATGAAAACGAAATGTCAAGCGTGATATGAGAAAGGATTTGAATTATGCCATGGGAACGTAATCCGATTACAGGAAAGCTCGTGTGGTTTCATGACGAGTCTGATCCCCGCCCATATGCAGGAACCTCGCCTCCCAGCAGGGATCCGAATTATACTAACCACCCCGGAGACCCGAGAGGTGTAAGGCAATATCTGCCTCCTCAGTGGAATGTGCCGGAGCCAATGGGCAAATGGGGTCTCGATGCAGGAAGAGCCGCTATGGAGACAGAGCAGGCTGTAACGCCTACTGTTCGCGATATAGAGGCTGCGCCAGTATCTCGTGTGGTACCACAGCTGACACCCACTCCCGGAGCTCCAAATTCGATGGACACAGAAAAACCTCGGTCCGGCTATCTCGCAGCGCTATATGCAAGAAGCGATCGCCGAGCCGCCCAGATGGCAGAGGCGCAGCAGGGCAGATATAGTGGTGGCCCTGAGATGGCCGAGATAGCCATGCGAAGAGGCCAAATTGATGACCATATCAAAAGGGCTACTCGTGGTGACGGAGCTATTGAGGCGGGTGTTTTTGCACGCCTGATAAATCAATATGCTGGGGATCCTGCGCTAGTTGAATATCTCAAGGGGTTGCGATCACATTATTTCGGTGGCAAAGCAGGATATCGATATGACAACGGATATTTTGTTCCGGATCGCGAACAAGCACAAGCCAACCTTTATGGAGTATAGTCATGCCATTAGCACAAGGACAACAGAATCTATATGGTATCGCGCAGCCGTACGACATGAATAGTGCGCTTGATCTGTTCATCAAGTCGGTGCAGGCCAATCAAGGCATAGCTCAGGGGCGTGCAACAAACACGCAGAGCAACATTGCAGCATACATGGCTCCTGCCGAATACCGTCAAACCAACACCATTTCGGATATGAATGAGGCTCAGACCCGCGGTATCAGCGCACAGGCACGAGCCCAAGAACTCTCTAATCAGCATCGTGATTTCTTTCAGGGCTACGAGCTGTCAACACTGAAGAACAACCCCGACTGGGTTACCAGCCGGTATGAAAGAATGTATGCTCCTGTTGAGACTTATTCGAGTCAACCGGTGAGGCAATACTCGAGATCAGTATTTCGCCAAGCAGTTCCAAGATGGCTCCAATCCCGTATGCAGCACAGTCTCTCGACAAGGTGGTGATGATAGATGCCTAATAATGGCCAAGGGTACGATCCCGTTGATCTTCCCTTCCTCAATGAGGCAGGGCTCAAGATGCAAGCTGGCGACACAAGCTGGTTTACGCCTGAGAAGAGAAAAAAGTACCAACAAGAACTGGCTCGTCAGAGAAAATATGCTCATGAAGCAGAACGAATATCAAAGTCATTAGAGTTCTTAAACAAAAAAAAGGGAAGCACAAAGGACTTATGGCAAGAATCTCTCGAAACTGGCCGCGCAGTCGATAGCGATTCTTATATGCCATTACCCACGACTATGGTACCGGCTATACCAAGGAGTGAAGAAGAATTACGGGATAGTCTTGACAGCATAACAAACACTATACAGGAAAAAGAAGAAGCCCTTGCGGCGCTCAATGCGGCGCTCGGTCTCGGTTCCAGCCAATCAGAAGAAGCCACGGGTGCTAATTCGAGTGGGGTGTTTCCAACACTAGATAACAATGTTGCTGGTGGTTCTGCTCCATTCATTATGGTAAACAATGCAGAAGCGGCACCGGAGCGTACTTCTGTCCCCAACAGAAATGCAGGCGGAGGCCCCTCAAGAAGTAGATCGTCAGCAGCCAAGTCTGGTACACCCGAGAGAAATGCTTTCGACGAGCTGCTCAAGATGATCGAGAAGCCGCAGCATCCATTGTCCGATACCGCAAAAAGCGAGATCGACCGGTACGCCACGAACCTGGCGAATACCAGTAAAGACATGATGCTCTATTCGGCATGGCACAACGATGGCCGGGTAGACCCGAACCTCGCTGAATCATACCGATCGTCGATGGCATTCAAGGAGAAGGTCGATCAGAATCTCGGGATAATCGACGACAAGAACTCAACCAAGGCGGAGCGTCAATCGGCAGCGGAAGCGCTGGCAATGATCATAGCTCCACAGAACCAAGCTCAGCTCGAGAACACGTTCATGGCAACGGCCCCTCAGTTACTCGGCCAGCTTGACGCCAATGAAGTGCAGCGTGCAGCTATTGCAGCGTCGATGGCTCGTGGTTCCGGTGGGTACGGCAGTTCTCGTGGGTATGGTGGTGGTGGCATGATGGGCATGAGCGCTGGGGACATACAGGAAGGCGTTCAGTATTTCGCTGACCGCGTGGACGCACTCGCCGACCAGGGGATGCAGGGAACCGAGGAAATGCAGGAGGCACAACAGTCCTTGGCAAGCCTTGAGTCTATGCTCAAGCAGGTACTCATGTCTCAAGGTGGCGTTCTTGGTTTCGGCAATGGTGGCATCAATACAAGCAATATGCCAGGATGGAATAACTTCTTTCAGCATAGAGGACAATGATGAATGCAGTACAGGAAGAGCAACGACAGCAACAGTTCGGTCCTCATGCGGTATCACCGGATGAGTTCTCTGCTTTCCGTGGTGCGCTTATTGAGCATGGCCGACAGCGATACGACGGTGTCTATGAGTCTGTCTCGCAGCTCAAGGACCCCAATAACTTAGAGCATGATGATCTTCTCGCCGGTGCCGAAGTGGCCGCCAGGTACAATCCTCAGATGCTTGGCTTTAACGATGCTGAAGAGGCGCTCGATCGCCCGATAACGGCGGCGTCTCGTTCGCTGATCATGGAATCTGCCCAGGCAGCCGAGAAATACATGCTCACCCTTGTCGAAGAAGGCATGGATAAGCGTGAGGCCATGAACCGCGCAGGAGCATGGTACGACATGACACTCGGCAATCTGTCGGGATACAGGCCAAACGCCAGTGCTGATGCCAAGGGAGCCTTTAACGGCACACTTCGTGCGCTCGGATACTCGAATTCGTACGGGAAAGCAGTCACAAACGTAGAGGGCCGGAAGATATTCACCGAACTCGAGCGTGGCATTGATTATGGGAACGGCGCCGGGGCCTTCGCCTCGACCGCATTATCCGGCACCATGATTGGCGATCTCATATCCAATTCGGTGGCAGGCCTTTCGTCGGGCATTCCGGGTGGGGATTTTATAACCGGTGGCGACCTGATGAATAAAGCCCTGGCGAACAATCTCAGACAAGAGCACGATCGCGTACTATCCGAAGGGAAGACAACGCTGGCGCGTGGTATTGCCCCAGTACTTGGGTTTGCCGAGATGATGGGATCGTTTGCCGTCGGTGGCGTCTATGGTGCCGCGGCGTATCATGTTATGCGTGGCGGATACTCCGACATCATGTCCTCGAAGAACAATACTGGAATCGTTCGATACTTCACCGGCAACGAAGAGCAGGACAGCAGGGCTGCACAATGGGCGCTGTCTCGGGCATTTGACTTTGGCACGTATGCTTTCTCTATGGGCGTGACCGGCCCGCTGGCCGAAGGCGTCGGCACAGGCATTGGCATGCTCGCCCGCGGCTCCGGCGTCATGAAGGGTGCCCTACCTTTCGTGATAGCTCCGGTGGCCCGCGTCGGTATTGACACAGCCTTTGACGTAGCTCTCGACTATGGCGTTCATCGTGTCGCATCGTCTATACTTGAACCATCCGGCCTGACCTTTACCACGGCACAGATGCGGCAGTTCGGTGACGTCCGCGGTATTGCCAATGATGCACTCTACCGTCTCGCCATGCGTGTCGGCGGAGCCGTTGTGAACAGGACAAGCGCTGATTATTTCCGTCGCGGGAAAGATACGGCACAAGGTGTCGATGCCACGAACTATAAGTGGTATACGAAGAATTTCACCGGCATCAACCCGATTGCCGCAAGGGTGGCCGCCATGACCAATAAGTATCTCCCATCACACCTGGCGGAGATTGCGGACGCATATGACTCGACTCGCCACAAACTTGGCCGTGGCGATGGCACATTCGCCGAAGACTTCAAGAGCGGCAAGATCAGCAGTACAGCATACTTGGCATGGTATCTCGAAAAAGAATATATCACAAACAATCTCATAAACGGACTCTACGAAAATGGTGACATGTCCCCGATCCGGCTGGCGACACTGTGGGTGAAGCCTGGCACGGAACTTGTGTATCGTGGGCTGACCGGTCGTTCCGCTCCCGAGCTGGCCGACAGGTCGCGTCCGTTCTTCCAGGGCCGCACTATTCGCGAGCTCATGCTCAGCGACAGTAAAATATCCTCGACCGGCACAACCATTGGCCGCGGCCAGGTGGCCGTCAATAACGAAGGCAGCCCTGATGACATCCGCAATTTTGCAGAATTTGAGGCAGCGTTTGTTCGTGACCGTGCAGATGAGATCGTGGCCGAGGGCAAGAAGAGCAAGCAGGAGGCTATTCGCCAGGCAGCCAGTGAGCTACGGGCATTACACGAAGAGAATTATCTGACGCGATCGTTCCATGGAGACAAGGTGGCTCCCATCTATGAGCGTGCCTTCAACGATATCCTCGGTGAAAATGGGCGCCGCGTTGTGAATAATGTCCGTGGTGCGGTAGAAGGCGAAGAGCGTGGTATCAAACAAGAAGGCGGGGAGCCTTCCGTGGGTGACCAACTCAGAGCTCAGTATTTACAGAAGATGCAAGAAGCCGGTGTCGACAAGACCTCCGCGGTCAAGATCAACATCCTTGGAATGACCGAGGAGACGAAGGAGGCCTATCGACAAAAGATGGAAGCTGTAAGTCGCACCGCCGAAGAAGAAGCGCTCGACCTCCAGAAATACGCGACGAATCGTGATGAACTTGAGCTCTTTTTCACGCTGGCAGAAAAGCTACAAGACAAGAATATACTCGACGATCCGGTCAGCCTTATGGAGTTGCGAAGCAAGATGGTGGAGCTGGCAGATGTACTCGTGCGAGAGAACCTCGATGCACTCGAAACTACACTTAAGGACAGCAAGGTAACCGAAGAGCACAAGATCGCTGTTGCTACCGACGTACTCAAGGAAGTCAATCTTCTTCAGCAGACATTCGGCCACAGGGTGCCGCTGGCGACACAGCAGCGTATCGACGAGGTGTTCAGCACTGAGGCGTACCAAGGGTCTCTCAACAAGATCAAATGGAACGACGTTGTCTTCCGCAACTCTGAGGCCGTAAAAAGAATCATCGAAACATATGAGGAAGATTTTGGTGAAGAGCTGACGCCAGATGAGGCTCGCAGGCTGATCATTGACACTCCGGCCCGCGCCCGCTCGATGTTCTCTACACTGTCGTCGATGCTTGCCACCGTCGACACATCCCCATCGGAAGCCCGCATGGATGCATTCGCAGGGCATATAGTAACTGAGGAGGCCGACACCGATGGGAAAGTACGATACAATGTCTTTGGCGCCAGATTCGACACCGAGTCCGATGCCATCAACTATGCTGTCGACAAGCTGCTTGAGGCACAAATAGCGGCGGCTCCAATGTCGTACGGCAAATACGATGAAAACTACATACTGTCTGTGCTGATAAACGGTGAAGAGTTCGGCGTCGATGGTGAAGCCCTGAACAGGCTGCCAAATGAAATCATTGCATGGCACACGAATCCCGATGCTCGCGGCAGAGATGCTGTTGCGCCAGAGGAATATATTATCAGCACCGGCCCGAAACTACAGCAATATCTCGCGGTCAATGTGCAGCGCATGTATCGGATATTCTACTCGGAGACAGGCAGTACGTCTGATGCGGCAAACATGACGCGAGACTTTCTGAAACAGCACAGGCTGCTCGGGGAAGACAGTATCATCGAGGACATATCGGTCACCGGCAACCGCTTGAATATTCAGCTTGCACGCGATCTCGAGTACCGAGACGAGGCGGACGTTATGGAGTTCGCAGGGTCGGCGCTTTCTACTGTTTCGAATCCCATGGGAAAATTCAACGACTTGAGCAACGACGACCTTGGTTTCCTGATGCGCAAGCGATACAATGTTGGGGGTAGTGCAGGGCTCGATGCCGGTTCCGTGCTCGACAAAATAAACAGAAGCACCGACAGCTTCTCGGTACCGGAAGTCATTGACAGTATAGCTCGATCGATGCCAACCCCCGAAATGGCAGCCGATGCCGTGAAGAGCTTTATTCATTCGGTCGACCCCGTGACGGCAAGAGCTCTCACCAAGAACGGTGACATTGACGATCTCGCAAGAGGCGCGGTGCTTATGTCAAGGGCCAAGCGGTCGGTCGACAACACCTTAACCATCCTGAAGCGGTCAGGTATTGAGGCCGATATCGTGAGCGCCCTCGGCACCGAGCCACGTCTCATAGCATATGAAGATGCAGGGATCGCGGAGTTCTTCTCGATATCACTTGAGAACCTTGACTTATCCCAAGCCTCCGATCGCCACAAGGCTATGCGTGAGCTGGAGAAGAGAAACATCTTCCCTATTGCCAAGCGCGGCAACAATAAAGAATTGCAGTTTGTCAGATGGCGTAAAGTGGCCGGTATAAATGGCGTTACAAAGACGGAAGAGGCCGACTATATTCGCTCGGGCCTCGAACGCCTTGTCGATTCAAGGGTTGTCCGTGGTGACCAAAAAGTTCTGTCGACCGCTATACGTGCCCGCCTCAACTCGTCCCGCTTCTTTGAAACAACATGGGTGACCGCCATCGAGGATGGTGGTATCAAACGTGGCGTCGAAGTATTCTTCAATGGGTCGAAGAGTGCATCAGATGCCGACGACAGAACATGGAACGGCCTGATTAATATTATCAGGCAGCACAGTCTTGAGCAGCGCCAACGCCTCACGGGCCTCGACGAGGAATATCACCGGCCCGGTATCGACGATGTATTCAGAAGTGACGAGCTTCTCAATCAAATTGCCGTTCGGTCGAACGAGATACTCGACAGGCTCAGAGAGTTCTCACAAGATATTTTTGAGCTGGCACAAATGAAAGGCCAGCTCGACGGCCAGATTATTCAGGAAAAGCTCGGCACCGAGCTGACACAGCTTGATCTGCTTCAGGCTTTCGGTGGCGGGAAAAACATCATCAATGTGCTCAATGAGATGGTGTCAAAGGCCGGTACGGTTGGTGCCGCTGCCAATGATGTTGAACGCCAAAAGCGCATTACCGACATGACTGAGGCACGAGACAAGATCAGCGGCGAGATCGAGGCATTGCGGGCACGACTCAAGGCCGACACTATACGTAACGATCTTCGCGATGCCGAGGAAGAGGTAGTGCAAAGGCTTGTTGATGAGTTCGGGTTGCTTGAGAACATGGAGGATAGGGCAATTCTCCATGAGTTTTCCCAGATGATCACGAAGCAGCTCAAGCAGCTGGACAAGAATGCCAAGGAATACAAGAAATTCGGAAGCGACCAGGCGGCACGGAAAGCGCTCGCACGTGTTCTCATGTACAATATGAATGCGCTCTATGAGCCACAGGCATCGTTGCCGAAACGCGCCGGGGGCTTCAGTCTCGGCGGATCGTTTGTCACAAGGACAGGCGAGCTGGCACCGACAATCAAATCAAGCATCGATGAGTTCTATAGTACAGGGAGAACGGCAAAGCTCGTTATCATGGTTACGCCCGAAGGCGTCATGGATGGCCAGGGTGGCATGTGGTCATGGCTTCTCGATTCAATGAGCTCTACGACAGGCAAGGCTGCCGGTTCCGGCAAACTGGTGTATAATGGAGAATTCTACGGGAAGATCAACAACACGAACGCCCACGTCTACGACGGCCTATCACTGAATGCCTATCATGTTATGCGACTGAGTAACGGGCAATCGGCTGTTGCGTCGAACCCACGTGGCGTGACACTTGACGGTGAAGAGTACGGCGTTCTCACGATCGATCAAATCAAGGCAGCGGGACCCGGATTCCTTGATAGATTCGGATTGACCGCCGACGTTGTTGAGCAAATCGAAAGACAGGGCGGGGCGCCGCATCTTGTTGTGGAGTTCAGGAGTGCCGAAGACTTTGCTGATTTCGTGAAGGGCTTCTCTGCGCACGAGGTCAATAGAAGCAGAGCACAGGAAGTGGCTATCGGCATGCAATCCACGGATGTGTCGGAAGTATCGCGCGTTACGATGAAGTTCGTCAGCGATGCCATGAGGACACAGCTGCGCCGTCGACTCGACGGGATCGACACCGACATGGTGACGCCGATGAAACAGGTGTATTATCGTGCGATGCGCATGATCAGTGGCGGGCACCGAGACCTCGGCTACTACGCTATGCTCTATCACGAGATCGAGAAGTTCGACGCGGCACGTGGGGACATTCTACTGGACAATCTCGGCTCGGATATCCGTGGCACACACGGTACGCGCCACTACGATGCGGCCCATGCAACGATACGTTTTGAGACGCTTTACGATATGCTGGCCGAAACACACAACACAAAGGCTGATGCCAATGCCAGAGAGTCTATCAAGAACACATTGACTGCCATGCAAGAATATATTGAGCGGCCAAACTATGGCGAATACTCTCCCGAAGAAAGTGACCGGCTGGCACAGCTTGTTGTTGCTGCGCTCAATCAAGTTGCAGAGCACAGTGATGGGTTGATAAACAAGGCCGCGGTCCAGACAGAGAGCGGATCGAGCGACAGGTGGTACATCACCTCGCCTCGATACCCGATCGTCAATGACGGGCAGTCTATCCCCGTGACAGTACATGCCATACGCCGCCCCGGCATGGGCGCCGGTATTGAAATGCCTACATCATTCCAGAGGCTACAGGGTGCGGACGTGGACGGAGACAAGGTGCTGGTACAGTCAATCCCGCTCGACAGCTGGAAGGAAGCCTACAAGAGCGCATACGAAGGCCTTGACTGGGAGAAGGATGGTTTTGAGAAAGCGCGGCGGATGCATATCAATGCGGCATTCAGGCAATCGAGAGCGTCCAGTGGGCTGGGCCTTTATGATGAGAATTATATCGAGGCTGAAGCCAAGCTCGAAGATTCCATTGTCGATCCGGCCATCACCGGCCAAGCCAATAAGGGATTTTCTACGGCGAATGCAGTATACAGCCAGGCATTCAGTGAGAAGATATCCGTCGGTGAAGAGGTAATGAATTCACTCGTTGACTCAATCGGCAAGAGCCTGACTGATGCAGTCAGCGAAGAGTCGAAGCTCAACGAGATCATATCGTTCTCCGACATAGCCATGAAAGCCCCTGACGAGGACAGGATGATCCTCTTCAGTGCAGATGCCAAAAATGTCTATGGCGCAATCGAGATAGATGCCCAGGATCAGCTGTATCTCTCGAGCCCTGTTGCAGGGAAGAATGGTGCCAAGTATCGCCTCGGTTTCGGAAAGATGAACCGTGGTGGGCGCACTGCCGGAGTAATCACGCTCTTCAAGATAGACAATACCAATCTCGGCTACAAGGTAGAAGCAATGGCACGAGTCGACGGTATTGGCGTAGAAAACCTTCGGACAGGATTGTCGATGCATCAGCTTGCCGCAAGCGACAAGAACCAAGACGAGATGTCAATCAAGGATATATTTGAAACCACGATCCTCTCGAAGTTCCCCAATGCCGGTGACATAGTGGTGTCACGTCCCGAGAATCTGAGGGCGGCCACAATCGGCGGCATTGTCAAGCAGATAGATTCAGCCGGTACAAGCAATGCCAAGTCCGGCGGCAACAATGTCATCAAGCGGTTGTTCTCTCCGGGCGACCGAAACAACGTCTATGGTGGTGTTCGTGATTTTGCCGGGAAGTTGATCGTCGGATACAATGTTCGTATCACCGATGTTGTAAACGAAGGCAAAGACTTCCTCACCGAGTTGACTCGTGTCAACGACTCAGATGCCGATCGATACGCGATGGCGGCGAAGAAAGCTGCACGGAAAACCGCGTCGATCATCAATCAGCAACACAAGAACTTCATGGCCAATGACCGACTGCTTCTCTCGGCTGACAACGCGCAGCTCCTTGATCGGGTAATGAGCAACTCAACAACCGAACCTGCCGTGCTCAAACAAGCTCTGACAATGATCAGAGAGAAGGGCCTTGATGAGCTTGTTGTCGGCAAAAAGCGAGACCCGCACTTCTCGGCCCATTACTATGACATCATTCTACAGCTTTCGGAAGCCCGCAACAGGTTCGACGAGATAACGGCTCGTGATGTTGTGTCCCACTACATCAAGGACCACCCCGCCGAAGACAGGCTTTTCTTCGATGAAATCAATATTGGCACCGAGGAAAAACCGTTCATGGTGAATGAGAATGAAATGGTACGTGATGTTATACGCATGTCGATGCTTGGCAGAGAGTTGTACGGGAACGTTGGCAGCACGGCAGCCGCACAGATATACGGCGACAAGCTGCATCATGCAGATATATTCTACGAGGACGTCAAAACAGTTGACCAGTTGGCACGGAAACTGGCACGGATAGCTGAGTCGCTCGACAGAGAGGTCAGCATCGATGATGCGTGGGTGAAGCAGGAGTTATCACAGCTTGATATAACAGCCGAGATGGGGCCGGTATTTAACGACAAAATACTTTCGCAGCTCGAATCAATCCGGGCCAACCATCCTGAGTATGCCGAGAAGGCTGCCGATGTCGTAATCAAAGAAGCCATCAACTCGGGAGAAATTTCCGAGTATGCATCTCAGAAGCTGAAGCTGAGAAGTATAAAGAATCCGGACAAACACACATCGATCGACGCTTTGGTGTATCGCATGAACGAACAGCTCAAAAAAACACCTCAGTCATCCGGGCTTGACGCATCATCGCCAATGGAGATACGTCGTCGAGAAGCACTGTATCGTGCGCTACTTGATACGCTGGGTGATGACTTGAAGATTGTAGCCTACATGAGAATGCAAGGGGCGACTGATCAGTTCATGCGAAGAGCGCTTGAAGTGTTGCCCAAAGGGAAAAATACCATGCAATACAACGAAGCACTCGAGCTTGGCAGGGAGATGTTTTGGAAGCGGGGCCGCTCGAAGATCATAAACCCTGAAGACCTCTCCGACAGAAGCAGTCAAGTGCTGAGTAATGTGATCGCAAATATAAATCTCAAAGGAGACTGGGGCTGCTGATGGCTGTTACCTGTGTATCCAAAATTGTAGAGTCCCTCCCCTCGCGTGAAACACATATCGATTCGCTCGAGGAGGATGTGAAGTCCGTTGCAGAACTGCATCGGTTTATCTTGAATAGCAATGGCGACATCATGCGCAGTGCGCTTGATACGGACGGTGCCCTCACCACAGTAGACGCCATCATCAAGGATGTTTCAGGCTTTGACACGTATGAAGCATTCAGGAATAATGCCGACCTATCCATGAAGCGGCACGTATCGAACAGCCTCAAGGCGTATGTAGAGGCAGCAGTTCGTGCCGGGGTCGATCACTCACGGGTCATGACTGAGTTTTCAATATCGGACAACGTTGCGAACATGGTCAAGATAGCCGCGGCGTCCGATGAAAATATCAGAAAAACCCACGAGGTTTCGTCTGCTTCGGGCGTATTCCGTCACCTTACGGGGGATGTACACGAGCTGGTGTCCGACCGATATCGAGTAATCTCTCAGCATGCACCATCTCGAAAATTCTATGCCATGCACGGAGAGATCGAGAACTACATGAAGAACAGGCGGGGCGCCTTGATAGATGCCGTAGATAAGCTCGTCAAGGATTATGAGACGGCTGGCATCAAGGGAGAAGATCTTCGGCACCTCATGACATATCTCGACGGGCGGTACATCAAGACATATGACAGCACCGTGGAGCCTGGCACCGATCGTCGCATCGTCACGCATGACACGCTCAGAGAAGCGATGCGCGGCACATCGTCATATAGGCGGCATGAGCGGGCATATCAAAAACGATTCCCGCAGGCCGAACAGCGTGAGATAGAGGATGTGTTCATCGATAAATTGAAAGAAGCACAGCGTCAATGGAACACCATCAACTACGGTGTAGCAAATCCAACCGAGGGTGAATATCGGCCCGAAGATCACCCGGATTCGGTTGTTGGGTTCATATACGAATCGGGGAACATGCTCAAGCAAATGATCGAAGAGCGGCAGAAGTACACATCATACGCCGACCTTGACAGGGCTGAGCGTGCGTACTATGACAAGTTCAACGAGCAGAGCTTGGACTTCTTTAAGCCGCGGCTCGACAACTACGTCCCATCAAAAGCCATACTTGAAGAGGATATGTTTAAGTCGTTCAAGAATATGGATGATGCTGATGGCTTGCCGGGATTGAAGAGCTTTCTCATGCATTCAAATAACAAGGTTGAAGCATCACTTGATTTCGTTGCCACAATGCAACAGAATCTACTGTCGTATCAGTATGCTGTAGAGCAGATCAGCAAGTACTCAATGCTTCATGGCATGAAGGCTGCACTCGATCAGACACCGGACTCGTGGAAAGAGTCGAACCCCACATCGACGAATGCCATACGATACTTCGCTGACACGCTGCTCGATGATCTCGAAGCCCCGACTCGCAAGAAGTCTGCGCTGGTCGAAGCTGCCAGGAACTTTTCAATTGCGGCCACGTCGATCGGCGCCATGATGCTGGCAGCGCCGAACTCTGCGATATCGAACTATATGGGCGGGTATCTTGGGTTCATGAATAGATATGGCAGCGACTTCTTCTCGATGCAAAAGAACTACGAAGCTGCGCTGAAAGACAAGACAAACCAGATGGCGCTTAGAACCGCAACGAAGGTGAACCAGTACGTCAGCGACTACATGTTGTCGCCTGCCCGCCAGTCAGAATATCAGCAGCTTACGGCGGGAGAAATGACCCCTGAGCAGTCAAGCAATCTCATTGTAAAAGCGTCGAAGACTGCGCGGGATTGGGCAATGCGGGCAAGTGATTTCTCGACGAGTCGTGGTGTCCTTTTCTTCCTCCCGCATATCGAGGCGCTGACCATGAAGGGTTCTGAGACACATCTTTGGGAGCAGGCCGGAGCTATACTGTACGACAAGGTCTATGGAGACATACAGGCTCGCGAACGTGCAGGGCAGCAGATAACCGACAGCATGATAGCTGAGTCTATAGCACGCCATAAAGAGGATGCCTTCTACGGTATCAGGGAGTCCGTCGGTGATTTCTCACAGCTCAATAAACCATTCTGGTCGTGGATGACCTTGAAGCACGCGGATACCCTGCCCAAGGTAATAGCGGGCGGTGCCATGAACATGTTCTGGATGTTCCGGCAGGTGTCTGTCCATAACATGAACATGCTGATGAAGGCCGGTACGGAACTCTTTTCGCCTGATTCGGGCTGGACATTGAAGCAACGGGCCCTTGGCGCAACACCACTCGCAGGATTGTTTGCTTCAATCGCACTGCTTGTTTATGACTGGTGGGCCAAAGAAGACGAAGACGTATGGCGTATGTCATCTCTACTGACGGTCAACCCACTACAGGAAGCAACCACTCTGGCACGCGGTGCATGGCGGCTGGGATTGGCTCCGGCCCTCAACCTCAGCGTACCTGAGTGGCAGGCAGAAGAAGCGGCATCCGACTTGATGCGGCTCGCCGGTGGAGTACTCGCAGGCCAGACTCTCGAGAAGACAGCCGAAGATATTGTCGGAGGTTCGTTCGGCATGCAATCAATTGCAACGGCCATTGGTAAGTCTAAAGATATCACGAACTTACGCTATGCTTTTCCTCGATATCTGTCACTAAAAGGCCGAGATGAATACTACGACATCAAGAGTCAAATCAGAGAAGACATGGACAATCCTGCCGGGATGATGTTGTACTCGAACGACTATGTCAATATCTCGAGAAAACTATTTCCTGTGCTGTTCGCACACTCTGATGACCCAGATGAAAATGCCAAGATACGAGCAACACGACTGACTGATGCAAAGAACCTGGCACTCAGCTTGTTTGGCCTGTCCCCGTACAAGCATCCCCAGGCATACGAGGGTGTATACGGACGGCACGCAACGATCAAGTCTGACTACAGGCGAATGAGGTCATATCGATATTACCACAATGGTACCGCACATCGTGGCGCTATTGATCGCATGGTAGATCAGATCGGCAGGTACGGTCGCATCTACCCGAGTTCATACACCGATATACCAGGGATGTAGCTTATGCTCAAGAAGTACAGCACGATCAAGCAGGACATTTTCGAGTATGTCCAGAACCGTATCCAAGCGGGCGCGAAACCTGAGGTCATTGCGCAAGAAATTAAAAACAGGTATCGTGCCGAGATTGCGTTCTTCAAATGCAAAGACCCGGAGATGATTGACGAGTTCATGCAATGGCTCGCCGAGTTCGCATTTTATTTTACCAATCGCATGTTCTACGATCAGAACAACGATGTTGACGTATAGGAGATGATCATGAACGAGAAGCCGTGGTACAAACAAAAGACAACGATATTTGGCATTGCAGGGTTTATTGGCGGTTTGGTACTGGCATTTACCGGTAACACGGAAGGCGTGGCTCTGGCGACACTGAGCTTGACGCAGATTTTCCAGCGGCAACGCACAGAGGAAATCGCCAAAGAGATCAAAAAAAACAAAGAGAAAGGTAAATAACATGGATGTTTTGAATGTCCCTGCGTGGGTCGTGATGACCGCCGTGTCCTTGGCAAGTCTTATCGTGCCCGCCATAACATCTTTCATTGTCTCTCAGATGACAGCCAAGGGGGTGTTCGCTGAAAAATTAGACCACATTCAGAAGACGCTTGATGAATATATCGCGATGTATGGCGAGGCTATCAAGAGGCTCGACGACCGGCTTGACACCACGAAAGACATTATTGAGAAAGTACGTTATGATGCCGGGCAGCCCTCTTTTTGCAACGACCATTCGGCGGTACTGTCTCGCGTAGCACGTACAGAGTCGGACATGGTTACGGCCTTCAAAAAACTCGACAGAATAATTGAGCTACTTACAAAAGGGAAAGGAAGCGGAAACGATGGATGAACAATTGATGGCGCAGCTCATTGGTATTGTTGGCCCGCAAGGGCTCATGGCAATGATACAGTCCATCCTCGAGATGGCACAAACAAATCCTGAAGCCTTACAAGCGCTGATGGAAGAGTTGGCGATGCTGGCACAGCAGGAGGGTACTGCAAACCAGTCGATGCAGCAGCGGGAAGCAATGATGCAGGAGCAGATGCCGGAGGGTATGGCATTTGAAACATACGGGCCGACAACGGGCGAAGCAAACCTGTATGGCGGCGAACCCATGATGTAAAACAGGAGAACGATTGATGACGGATCAACTGGTATTGATGGATGGAGTAACGCTCAGGACACTGAACCCGAGAAATATTGCCCTGAAGAATGACTATCTTGAATCACTGTTGGTGCTTGCATTTACGGTATTCCCTCACGTCGCTGAGATTATCGGCGGCAAAACAGTAACTGTGATTCGCGGTTTTCTTTCGCGGTCGTACATACTCGACGAGGTAGACCCCACCGGCGACGAATGGCTCATGAAGCATTCCCGCGGTGAGGCTGTCGAGTTCACGTGGGAAGGATGGAGTCCCGACGAAGCCAGTGCGGTAGCGCTCAATCTTTTCGAAAAGGTTGGCGACACCAAGGTGCATATTATGTATGACACAGATAACGAATCGCTGTACGTTACTACAGCGTGCAAGAAGAAAAAAATCGTTGAGAAAACCAGGAATCAAATCAGAACAATACGGGAGTAATATGGAAGTCAAAACAAAAAAGGGAGTCATTGAAATACCTGATACCGAACGCCAGCCATGTGAAGTATGGACACGCATCATGGGGTATTACCGCCCGATTACCGATGCGAATATCGGCAAGCAACAAGAGCATCGGGATCGAGTGTTCTTTCAAGAATAAAAAAAAAGGCTATCCCCGTGAAGGGATAGCCTGCAATGAATGTCAAGAGTTATGCCGCATTTTTCTTGCTCGGTGATACCACGAGTATTTCTCCGGTATCCTGCTCAACTTCGACGCCTTCGAGTACTTCGCCGTCATCAGACACGAGCTTGTCGCCGACTATCTTGAATCGTTTCTTGATGGCGGTTTTATCCGGAGCTTTGCGAATCAGGTCGCCATGACCCGCAGACTCAAGATACTCTACCACCTGCTCATCATCCCAGTTAATTTGTGGAGAAGATGATCTAAGATATGCACGACCAGCTTCTGTCGAAATTCGATTATCGCCAGTTGCGTCTCGATTTGCGAGGATAAAATCTCTGAGCTGTCCTTCGTACCATTCAATTTGCTGAGAGAGTTTCCGTTCCCGGTCGGCGTACCACTGCTTAGTTGTTTCAACTTTCCTCCTCATGAAGTCTTTGGCATTTTCAATTTCCTGCTTCAGTTTGCCGATACGCTCGATGGCATAATCGGCTTTCAGCAGATCGTCCACAGACTCCAGCGGAGTATCGCCTTCATCGAATGCTTCCATTACGGATGTGATGAACTCATCGAATGACTGTTGTTCGTCTGTCATGCTGCATGCTCCTCTATGGTTTCGAGTTTCTGCAACTCATCACGCACCTGATCGATGCGGACAATACACTCATGAACTTCCTGTTCGGCAACCATACGCCTGAAGTCAAGGTGTTCTGCCAGATCGATGAGCGCTTCCCGTGCTGTCAGGTGCATGTCGTGCTGTTCCTTCGGGATACGCTGCTTGAACCCGAACTCACGCTCGGCTGTTTCGAGCCAGTAATAGTCGCTGTCTTCATGAACTATCTCACCGGCTGCCACCTGAACGTGGCCATCACCATCGACATATGCTGTGTACAGATTACGTGGCATCAAGTTTCATCACCTCCTCAAAGTATTCGGATTTCGGTTCATAGTGCTTCAGTGCTTTGCGAAACATAGTTGAACCCATGTTTGTAATTTCGTGCTCATCGTAATCCCATACAGCCTCGGGGTTGTCGTTATCGACAATGATGAGCTTGGCGCCATCCATGAGATCACCATAAGAGGCAACGCCGGTGACCAAGCCTCTCTGAATCTCCACGAGCACAGCCGAATCCTTCGGCCTGGCACGCAGTATCTTCAGAAGGATTTGTGCTTCCTGATACGTCTCCGATGACTCATCGTGTACGAAGTCACAAAGAGCCTCGAGGCACGAGTCGATACGGTTTAAGACCTGACAGTCTATACTGCCCATGGGCTTCATGTTCATGCTGCACCATCTTCCATGCGTTGTTCGATCTTGGCATCGACCCATGAGTCTTCGCGGATATGCCGAACATCTTCGTAGGCACAACAGGCATCATGGCTAATGTCCCAGTCGAGTTCGTTGTTGAGATAGTCGACGATTTCCTCGGAGTCTTCATCTGTGACTTCATAGTCATAACTCTCGAGAATCTCTCGTATCTGTTCTTCAGTCCAGAGGAGGCATACTACACGCTCCCCGTCTTTGACTTCACGATCAATGATGCTGAGTAATTGTTCCTTGGTCATGCATCCTCCTCACCTCTGTTACTCTGCTGTCTGGGCAGTCGCTGGCACTCATGCCGCACCTTTCGCAAAACTGCTGCTCTTGTGGGCGAGAATCTTTCCTGTGAATGTAGTTTTTCTCGCACTCACAATCCCAGTAGAGCGGTGTTGTGTCAACTCTTGAGGTTGTTGTTTTCATACATTCTCCTCGTATCTTCCATTTTTGTGTTTGCTGTCATAATCATCCCAGTGAAGATAACAGTCGACAACTTCTGCTCGCATCATATCCTCAACGAGATTGACGCTGTTGAGTTCGTCGATGATTGATTCTGCTTCGTCGAGAGTGACGTCTTCACGCACCTCTTGCTGAAGAATTGCCAGCACATCATGCGCTGACAAGATCATGACATAACATCTCTCGTCTCTTTTCTCGAGCCTGCCAAGAACCTCAAGGACCACATCTCGTATCATACATCCACCTCGTCTGCCGTTGCCTCGAAATAATCGAGGACAGCTTCGTGTAGTCCTGTGAAGTATTTGTACTGAGCCAACTTCAATGCCTCGAGAGCCATTATGCTGCCACCACAGGTCGCCACTTCATGTACTCCATCCACGAGGTACTCGACTCGCCGCAAGTCCCTGCCGATCCATTTCAACAGGTCAGCGGCATAGAGGTGTACCATTGTGTCGACACTATCGTGCATGTCATCGTAGACATCATTGCCATCAGGGACATCTTCTATGCTCCTGAGAATGGTATCGAGATGATCAAGGTCATCTGAATTGTCATGGGCAAATGGTATATCGTTGTCTTCGATGTAATGGATCAGGTCTGCAAACCATTCATCTTCGTGCCGGTTGTTCACAAGATAATAATGGTATCCACCTTCGCCATCACCCTCTGATCCAATATGCTCTTGAGCTTTGCTGGCAAACTTCTGATACGGTACTTCTTTCATGCTGCCTCCTCGTCTGTGTAAATCATGTCCCACTCAAGACTGGTCGTCATCAGATTCATCCTTCTCCCAGAAGCCATAACATCCAGGATAGTCTGGGTGCACGCCAAAGAAGTGCGTGTCTGTGTTGACTCGTTCTGCGATGGCATCAACTGCCTTGTCTGCATATTCGAGATAGACTTCATTTTTCGCCTCTAAGTACTTCTCTTCGAGCGCATCATATGCTTCTTCGTCTATGGCTTTGAGTTCCAAGAGGAGCCTGTCGGCAAGCTCCTCTGAAGAATATCGGCCACTGCTGTCATCGACATATGGCCCTGGTTCGAAGTTATCTATAGTTTGCATAATTCCTCCTCTGTGATTTCACGTACTGGTGCGTCGAACAAAACCTCTCGTGTTGGCATTACGCTGCCTCCTCGTCTGTATAGATCATGTCCCACAAGAGATCACCGACATTGATTGTGATACCCTGAACCACGTATGAGAATCCATTCGTGAGTTCAAGATAGCTTGCTGGCCTTTCTTCTTCGTCGTCATCATCGAACATACCGCTGGCAATCTTGACAGATTCTTTACTGTTCTCGATGTCAATGCCAACAGCTTCGGTGGCATCGACGACTTTGAAGTAGGCGTCGTTGGGGTTCGGGTATATGCCGAGAACAATCGGAATCGTTCCTCCGGCCTTCCATATTTCAAGAACAACCCAAACCTTCCATTTCATATTCTGTTGTTCCATTGTCTCACCACCTCCTCGACGGCTTCCTCATAACATGCCGCAGCGCCATCAGGTATCAATAGGGTAGCGCCGCATCCATTGCACCACACCTGTGGCATGTAGCTGGCATCATCATTGAGCGATGCGCTCGATCCACAGAACGGACACGTCTTGAGCGTGACTCCTTCCGTCATTTTGTTCAACTCCTTTTGTGAATAGGTAAAACGAACTTCCTGTAATTCATTGCTCATGTACTCTCCTTTCAGTATCTTGACATGAGTGACATGAAGAGCCACGAATACAACTGTGGCATATTCGTGGCATCGTTCACGTCATTTCGTGTCGCTTTGTGACACTCGTGTCGCTCATGTCACAAGATTAAAAGTGAGTGCAAATGCCTGAATTTGTTGGTAAGTTGGTGCTGGGTAAGTTGTTATAAATACTGAGGATATTATGACTCTTACTCATATAACAATGAAGCATTCCCACCTTCATATATCACACAATAACAACAACTTACACTATAACGAACCACAAAAGACATATGCATTAATCAGTCACTGTGGCATATTCGTGGCATGTGCACTATCATACGAACATCTCCTCGTTCACGATATCCACTGCCTGTCGATTGATTATGCCCTTGATGGTTTTCATCGCTTCCTCGGGCGTTGAGTATGGGCTATCAGATGTAGGAGTATCAATTACTATCTCCGTATCTTTGCGCTTCTCGACGCCGCCTACGCTACCATGGCATCCCATGTCGTAGTGTCCGATAAGATATTCCTCCAGCGCAAAAACTGAACGGCGGAGCATGGCAGGGTTTGCAAGGTAATAGGCAAGCAGTGACTGTGAAAAGAAATTGTTTGTGGTAACGAAAACATTGAGAGTAAAGTCAGTGCTCAGCGTTCTACTGTAATCCTTGCCAATATCT
The DNA here is from genome assembly GCA_964639225.1 of uncultured Anaerolineaceae bacterium. Taxonomy (GTDB): domain Bacteria; phylum Chloroflexota; class Anaerolineae; order Aggregatilineales; family Phototrophicaceae; genus CAZXCK01. The sequence continues at coordinate 25,455 of CAZXCK010000014.1, forward strand.
TTCGTTCGCGAAGTGATGCGGAGATTGACATAGTAACGCTTTCTCAAAAGATTCACCGCATGGATAATTGCTGCCCCGCGATTCATCATTGTTCTCTCATGACGGTTTGCCGCGAATACAACACTGATAGCCAGGTCGATCTCTTTCTGTGGCGTATCAGTTTCCGTCACGACATACCACGGCTCGGGATTACCCTCGACAACAAGTTGTGGGTCGAAGAAATCTCCGACAGTATCACGCTCAAGCCACATGCTTTTCCCGACAGTCTTGCTATCCTCGATACGCTTGAGTTTTGCATCGAGCTCCTTAACTCCTTCGCTCCATCCGTTATTCAGCATATAGACAGACTCATCCCACGTTGCCGTGCAGAAACGTATTTCGGGACGCATGTCAATCGTTTTGGATTTTTCCACCTTGTAGTCATTGATAAACCTGGTGAACTCAGCAGGGGTGGCATTAATCTCCACCCCTTTTGAGACCTCCCCAGACCATTCGCCGAAATACGGATTGAGCCGCTTTTCGAGAGTCTTTGGGTATTTAGTTATCATGCAGCCTCCTTGACTTTCCCTTCGACACGATCCTTCACGTCACGAGATATGCCACGGTATACCAGCATCTCGAGACAGTCTTTCTCAGAGAAGCCCATCTCCAGCATCTGGGTGCCCTTGATCACTGCACGAGGTGAGACGATCAGATGCTCACGCAGTTCGCTGGCAGCCCATCGTCTGGCACGGACAGCCTTGAGCCACTTATCGTTGTTCGTGAATGTTCCCTCGAGTGCTTCATCGTACCCGAAGTCCACCATCACAAACCTATCGAGAGTAGCTGCGTCGATCTGGTTCCTGCCGACATACTGGACATCACCGCCATGGCCGTATGTGTTACCGGCTGCAATGAATATAAAATCTTCATGGCGTTTTATCATGCCATCAGGGAACGATGCGATGTGGTTTGACAGCATGGCATTGATCACTGTCAATACATTCGGGTTACCCGCATCGATCTCATCAAGCAGGAACACACCGCCGTGTTCATATGCCCGACGAAGCAGGCTCTCCTGATAGTTGCCGTTCACATCACGGTATCCCAGGAGATCAGACTTCGTTGTCTGCAATCCCACAGGCTGGAAGTAGAACTCGATACCCAGCGCATTCGCAACTTCATGACATGCCGTGGTCTTACCTGAACCTGCCGGGCCGACGAGAAACATATCGAGGCGTGCAGCTGCCAGCTTGAGAATATCTTCGAACTTCTCATGCTGAATACCGACATCGACATCAGGCATGTCAGGAACTTTGACTACGATCTCTGTCTTGCCGGGCTTGATGTCTTTGATCTTGTCCTCGATTGTGCCGTCAAGGATAGATAGCACCTCGTCATCGTAATGCTTGGCGATTTCGGTGGCGATCTCTCTGACACGATCTTCGTCGAAAGAGTTGAACTTGTCTCGCAACTTCTCGACAATGATATCCTCGAGGTCCGTATCGCGCAGCATATCCTCGAAGCTCAACTGCTCGCCGTACTCAACCTCAGGAGATTCTATACTGTCTGGCTCACCATCATTGGCTCCCTCCTGTGGTTCCGAGGGGATCGCTGGGAGGTCGGGGTCTTCATCGCCTTCCGCTTGCTCAAATTGGTCGCTATTCCATACGGCATCAGGATCTGTGCTGCTATATATCCCACCATGCTTCTCGAACAACTCCTGTGCTTTTTGCTCTAATGCTGTAGTAGTAGAGCGCATCATCTGCTCCTGAAGAATCTTGACAAACTCAATAAGATCCTCTTTGTTCATACTGGCAATAACGGATTTGTCCGGCCCACAGTAACGCTTTCTGGCAATCGACCTGAGGTCCGACACGGAAAGATCCTCAAGAGTGCCGAGGCTAAATATCATATGCGCATGTGGATCCTCATTGATTATTCTGGCATAATCATAGATTGCCTCGTCAGAAGATGGGTCCTGATGCATCTTGTCAAGGCATTCAAGCAGTATGCCCCTCGATGCACGCTCTATTGAAGCCTTGGCTACGGGGTCAGCAAGACCCTTGAATCTGTCGTCTTCCGTCAGCTCGTGTTTGAGCTGCAAATAGTCGAGAGATCTGAGATACCCTCTGTACTCTTCTTTACTTATGCTTCCCATTGGCTCTCCTTCTAATTTTTGACGCGCGATATCAATCAGTTCCTTGAGTGTTATATCAACCATCTTCGCCTCCTATTTCCGGCTGATTATCAAGTAACTTACTGGCATCGTGCATGCTGATTGTCGTATATCGATCAGTCGTGCCGCGATCTTTGTGCCCCATAAGCACACGCAGATGATCCAGTGATGCGCCGGACTCATGCATCCAGTTGGCGAATACATGCCTGAGGTCATGAAACCTGAGCCATGTGTCGCCGGTCTTGAGCCCTGCCTTCTTTACTGCTGCGCTGAACTGACTGCTTATGGATTTGTATCTGCCCCCACGGGGTGATGCGAATACATACCCTGAGTCTCGATTGCCGAGAGCCTTCCTGATTATGCCCATGGCATTCTTGCTCAATGGGTATGTCTCCCATTGCGACTTCTTCCCCTTGGTTACCAGCCTGACCGAGTGATTATCGAAGTCTACCTGATCGACAGTGAGGCTCAGTATGTTCTCTTTTCTGAAGCCTGTGTATACAGCAAACTTCACGATATTGCCTACCATCTCCGACAAATATGAGACGAGGCGTGTGATGTCCTTCGGTGTTGCAGTAACATTTCGTTTCTCAGCTTCCTTGAACAACTTTAATCCATGGAGCTGATTGGCCGAGATAATGCCCCAGTCAAAAGCACGTGACAGCATACCCTTGATCATCGTAGCTTCACGATTGACCGTGGCATTACTGGCACCTTCTTTCGACCTGGCATTCATATACTCGGTCACGATGCTCTTGGTTATTTCGTTCAATGGAATATCACAGACGTCGGGACACCGAGAAATATGCTTGAATCTTTGCCTGTACATAGACTGGGTGTTCTTGGTCTGTTGTTTCCCATGGTTCTCCATGAACATCGGGTAAAACGAACGTAGTGTATACTGCGAACTTTTCTGTTCTTCACGCAGCTTGTGCTGCTCGGCGATCGGGTCTTTGCCTTGGAAGAGCCATGTGTTGAATTGCAACAGCATCTGCTCGGCCACCTTCTCATTGGCACCGGCAGATACACGACGTCGCTTCCCATTGAAGTCTCGGTAGTATATCTGCCAGCGGTTCCCGCGCCGATGCAACGTTGCGAAACGCTGTTGCATCTTGCTTACTCCTTCCTCATCATGCCCTTCTCATTTCTCCGAGCTTGATGATCTTGCCGGACATATCTTCCGGCATGTACTCGACAACATTGTATCGTTCGTTGCAGAACTTCTCGAAGTCTTGCACGCGGATTCGTATCAGTCGTCGGTTACTGTCGGAGAGATTTTCATACGGCAATTGCCCTGTATCTATCCATCGATAAACAGTTCGTGTGCTGACCTTTGCGAGACGTGCCGCTTCCTGAACGGTGAGCTTCTCAATCATCCGGGCTCCCTTCGTACATGACATATATCTGGTCTATCATGTCAATCATCGCCTGTGCTTCATGATGATTCTCATTCTCTTCAGGGATGAACTCAAGAGCCGCCTCGAGAATATCCCTGATTTGCAAGAGCTCTCCCATCGTTACCATCAGGCCGCACCCTCTTGTTCTGCCAGCCATTCGGGGTCAACGAGTGTACTGAGATGGCCAGCTATAGACTGAAACAATTCCCTGGTGTTTTCGTCTTGCAACAGGCCGCTGATTATAGCATTGCCTGTCATTGTCATTGCGACCTCTGTGTACGGATGATTTCGCATGTCAGTGAATACGGCCATGGTCGTAAGTAGAATCAGTGCTCCACGAATGGTGTCCTGAGATACCGCTACTACGGGCTCCGGGCCGCCATTGTCTATCGGCTCGAAGGCCTCCTTCATGTCGAGAAGGCTTTCGATTACACTGTCGATTATGCCTTGCATTGCCGCTGCTTGCTCTCTGATTTCCATACTGTTCTCCTATCCTGCCTGCCAGCCGGACGGCATCTCGTATGACCATCCGGTGTCGGCAATGAAAGTGGTTCCGTTGTTTACAATTCTGAAGTTGATCGTGGCATTGTGAACGCCCAGCTTCTGATCGTTCGGTAATGCAGGGTTAATGTTCTTGGCCTTGACTATCTTGCATTCGTGCGGTGTCATTGCCAAGTACAGTCGTGGCTTCTCGAGCGTGACATCGCCGCCCTTGCCGGTATCCCGTCGTATCTTACCACGGTTCACCTGCTTCTGTAGGGCGATCACTGCTATGCCATGATCGAGCTTGTCGTGTATCTCCCGGAATGTTCCGCCGACACGCCAGAAATCCTCATGTGTTTCGAGGAAGTCTATGACGTTCACGGCGTTCGGGAAGATCACATCGGCAAAGTCACCGGACCTCTCGAAAGCATCGAAGGTCCAGTCGACATCATCACCGAACATCTTGAGCCTGAGTGCCATCTCTTCATCTGTCATCTCGGAAGAGAAGTATTTGATATCGAAACGATCCATGTTCATCCTCACAAAGTTGAGGAGGAATGCAGTCTTGCCGGAGTTCGGCTCGCCTGCAACTACCACGATGTTACCGGGGTAGACATGTACCGCTCTCTGAATATCAAACACCCACCTGAGGTCGAGAGGATCGCCGACAGGTGTGTCCAGCCTCATGGGCCGGAGTCCGCCTTGTATCTTGCGGTACTCACCGGCACGAGAGCCGGTAGGCTCGATGACACCATCCTGCACAAGGCGTGAAAGATATTTTCTCACCTTGTTTTTGTCTGCTTCAGAGAAGGCATTGAACTCATAATACAAGCCTCTCGTGTCAAACCTACCCGTTGCACAAACATCTATCCATTCTCGCAGGCTTTCCATGGATAATGTCACGGAATGTCGCGGGTTGTCACGGGTGTGTCGCTGTGCTGTCACAGCTGTGTCACGGAATTGTCTCGATTCTGTCACACCTTCTGTCACAGCATTGTTTTTATTCAACTTACAGTCTACCTCACAGAAGTTGGATAGCGTCTTGTCGTTGCAACCCCAGTCATATTTTCCATATGAATTGCATAGATTTGAAACCTCTGAGGTTTTCATCGACTTATCCAATTGTGCATTCCATGCATTGACTATCTTCGCCGTATCTTCAGGAGAATATCCCTGCTTCTCGGCGTAGTCTACGATGCGCAGAGCACACACATGGCGCTGTCCTTCTATGTTTGTAGCGGTCAGGATATTATACATGCACCGCTTGTGATTGGCAGCCATAACCGACAGCTCTTCCAGTTGCCTTGGATCACTGTCGGGTGGGGTCGGCTCTTTGTACTGGCCGACCCGTGCACTGCTTATATCTATCAGCGGCTCCGCATCTTCTATATGCACGCCGAGAAACAGGTCTTTGAGCATCTGCTCTTCATCGACTTCGGCACTGGCAAATGGCATAGGGTCGTTACTGCCGAACAAGAACTTGATTGGCTGCTTCGGCTTGCCTGTTGTCCTGTGTGGTGCGAACGGAAATGAAATCATTCGCACATTGTCATAGATACCTTCGTCGATGTATGGTGTCAGTGGTGGGTATTCATCCATAATTGCCCGGGCGAATGCTCGGCAAAGAAGATGGAACTTGTTTGCATATTCTTCTTTGAAGATGACATGCTGCCTTGGCACGTAGAGATGAAACCCCTTCCTGCCACTGAAGAACAGATAATATTTTATGCTCTGATTCTCCATGGTATTCAGCAGGGGAACCAGGGCCGATGCTATTTCACGGGGATTATCTCCATCGAAATCGATGAAGAAATGGTGCCCGTATACCGGCCCTGTATATCCTGCCGCCGAACCCATGGGAGACTCAGCGCTCTCGGTTTGCACATGCGCTTCGATATCCTGGCCGTAGTAGAACAGAGACGTATAGCAGGTGCGCTTGTAATCTGCAAGCAGCAGATCTTCAGCATCAAGCACCTGCCTCTGTTCATGTATCTGATTAACTGCCAGGTACTTCATTATTCCTCCGTCCAGACTCCTGGTTTACCTTGAGGATGTGCGTATTCGTATTGGCCGCATTCCATGACGCCGACATTCAATTCATTGTCGTCGAATTCGTCGTCAATTGATTCGAGTGCGCGAGAGAGTTTGTATTGAATAGTGCAATCTCCATTGTTCTTACAGGTAAGACAGAGAATTATTCGTGCGATGCTGGATATCATTGTCAATCCTCCGTGGAAAATTCCGGTGGCTGTATCGTAACGGCAAACGTATCTTTATCATAAATTTCGATGAAGATACTCCAGCCTTCTGGGATGATGTCGACTGGTATAGACACCGGATCGTACGAGAAGAAGGTTACTCCATGACTGCAATAGTGAAGATTGTAAACACTACTATATTGCTTCGTGACAAGCCACGCCTTGATGACATTGAACATCTTCTCTAATGTCATTGTGCTCTCCTATTCCATCGTGGTTTTGCCATGTCCATCAGCTGTTCTGGCCACCTATCCGGCAGCGGATACGGTATTTTCCCGTCGGGGAATATATCCTCCAGCCATACGGTTGGCCCGGATGCTTTGCAAGTATTGCAAAAGACATAGGCGAACTCAAATTCTATGCGGGAGACAATGTTCTGTCCCCCGCAAAATGGACACGGCTCAAAAGGGGAGCTCATCATCTCCGCCATCGCTGTTGTCGGAAGGTGCAGCGGGCTGGGACGTTCCTAAAGAAGCAACAGGATCGCTGTTCTGTTGCTGAGGTGACCCTGAGGTCGCCTTGCCCTTCGATCCTCCCTGAGAGCCGTATATGGCGAACGTGTTGCGTGCCACGATCTCGGTAGTGTAATGAGTCTGGCCTTGGTCGTCTTCCCATTTCCGTGTGGATACACGGCCTTCGACATACACGAGGTCGCCTTTCTTGGCATTGTCTCGGATGTACTCGGCCTGCTTGTTCCACACGACTACACGATGCCACTCGGGTTCGGAGTCCCATGTGCCGTCGGCTTTCTTGAAACGGTTCTGTGTAGCCAAGTTCAGCGTACACAGTGGTGTCTGTTTGTCGCCGACTGTTTTGAAGTCAGGGTCTTGGCCGAGGTGGCCCATGAGTGTCACATTGTTGACTGATGGCATTGATGTTTCCTTTCTATGCTTCTGTGATTTTGTCAGGGAAATACTTCTCGATAGTGCTGGCATCTTCCTTCTCTTCGAGCCATTCGACAACATCATCTTCCGAGTCGAAAGGAATGATGTCCTCTCCTCCGGACCATGAGTTGTCAGATATTGGCGTGCGGTACGGTGTCAACGGGCCGCCAACACCGTGAAGAAAGTATGTCCCACTCTTTGTTTTGTACAGCGTTTCTTCTGTTTCGGAGAAGCCATAGCCATGACGATGCTCAGTAATGACATCGGCTTTCTCGGTATCATACAGTTTCCTGTTGATAACTTTTTTCATGGGTTAATCCTTGTCGTCAAGCAGGCTCTCAAGTAAATCCTTGAGCTGCTGTTGTGTCTCAGATTTTTCACGGGACTGCTCTGACAATGCAATGGTGTTGATCGCCGACAAGAACAGTCCGATGTGTGCCGACTGTTCCGCTGTCGGTAACGGGTCGATGTAAAATGTCTTCTTCTCTCCGCCCGCGTCTACCCATCGCAAAAAGATGGTACCGAGTACGCCATGTATCTCGCTCTCCTCTACGGGCTTATTCATCTCATCAACAGCCAGCTCGTAGAGCTTCGAAGTATCATAGCTCCCGTACTTCTTGCTCATTCTCATGGCATTTATGAGAGAGAATTCAAGCGTGTTTTCTACCGTCTCCTTGAGACCCACTATGCTGCTCCTTTCGTTTCGGCTACATACTGCTCCAGGTTCTGTATGAAGTCAGCTCCCGTGAGCATGGTGAGGTTCGTGGTGTTATACCCGTACATGGTGACACACAGGTTGTTCAAGTCCTGTGGTGTCCATCCGGCCGCCGCGTACAGCTCCTTCATGCGCTCTTTCTGCTTGTCAGTCATGGGGTTTGGCAGCGCCCAGTCAGGCAATGCAGGTGGCGACCATGAGTGCCACTGGCCGTTGACCTTGGCCTTGTACATGCCATCTTCCTTGAAGTCCGCCCATGCTTCCGGCAGAGCATAGAGATATCTGCCGATACCCCATGGTACACCGGCACGCTTCCATGCTGCCGAGATGGTGCCTTTGACTGAGTTCTCGTAGTCAACTTCGTCTTTCGAGAAGCTGACCTTCATGGGGCCGGAACCATCCCACTTCGTAACCCATTCGCCGTCCGGCATCTTGATAGATATACCGACGACGATGCTGCCATTGCCAATGGTTTGTATTTCATTCTTCCAGTTGGCACGGCCACATACCATGTCGAGCCTGTCAAACAGAGCCCGACTGGTGATGTATGCCAGTACTTTTGCCCATGGTTTCCCGGCTTTCGAGATACCCGACTGGGCTATACGCCATTCGACTTCATCAGCTCTGAATGGCTCTTCCAAGAGTTTCAGATTCATGCTTGTTCCTCCTCAAAAAAATTTTTCATTGCGAGATATAACTTTTTAGTCTCATTGAGATTTGTTCTTCCGGCCCCGAAGCTGAGTGCTCCATCGTTATGCAGTGTTATGCCTTCAACGCGAAACACAGCGTCCGGCTTCTCGATGCTTTTGCACTGGCCGATATCGTCAGGATATTTGCATCGAGCGAAGAATGGTTTTGTTGCTCCACACGAGCATTCTTTATCGGGCGAGATGAGACACCATATGCAGTTCGACTCGTATACCTGCTCAAGGATCATATCTTCGATGTTGTCCTTGATGCGTACAGGAGCTGTCTTGGCAAACTCACAAATCATTTCCCGAACTGTCATGCCTGTCCTCTTTCCGGAATGAGCAGTCCTTGGCGCCAGATGTAATTCGCCATGGCAGCACGACAGAGTCCATGGGTAATGTCTTCCTCTTCGATGTCGTGCAAAAGATCCATTGCACTGCGTGCAACATGAAAGTGTGCACTGGCGTGACTGACGTGTGATCTGAATTCACTGGGCTTCTGCCAGCCGTTACCACGGTAGCCTTTCTCGTATCCTTCATCGAAAACATCGGCTATCGCCTGCAACGTTGTCTGAGCGAACTCAGCCGTGAGTTCCTGTGGGTGTTTTGCGTACAGATCCACAGTCACTGTTATCTTTTCCCTCATACTCTTTCCTCCAAAGTTTGAAGAGCTCGAGAATCTCGCCATACAAAAACGATATCTCTTGCATATGTTTGTATACCGTGTACTCGTCTGCATCTTCCGCCAGATCGAGAGCAGTCTTGAATATTGACATGCTGAGCTTTTCCCTGGCTCTATCGAGTACATGCGGTATCCCATCGGGGAACACCGGGGTGATAGTCGTGTGCTTGTCTCGAACAACTCTCACCCATCCCATTCGCTCGAGACGGTCTCTCATGGCGATTGCAGAATTACGGTGTACCCCGAGATGGCGTGCAAGCTCACTCGTGGTGGGTGAAATACCATGTTTCGATATGTATTCGAATAGTGCTTGTAAAAAATTACGTTGCCTACGAGTGAGTCTCGCGCTCATGCCGCACCCTTTCGGTTGAGAAGTTTATCCATTACCCGGATAGCATCCGGTATCATATCGTTGATTTCCAGATACTTCGGTAACGACATTGATTTCATCCTCAGTCGTTTCTTCTCCTCGTTGATGCGGCGAGTGAGGTTCCAATGATACGTGGTGTTGAGCGTGTCTTTCAGTATACCCCATGCCACGGGATATGCTATGCCGTTATCATGTGCATACTTCTTGACCATCTTGTTGAGCTTCTGGCGTCCATCCGGCATGACGTCAAGAGCATCGAGAGTATCGATACGGGTGCTGAGCTTGGCAACTCGATGATCGATCTCCATGATGTCCTTAGCCTGCTGCTCAAGACGGCGAATCATCTTGACCGATGTATTCACCATGTTCTTCATGACGGCAAAGTCATCATCATTATGCTCGTCAACGACATACTGTCCGGTTTTGCGGATAGACGGAAGGACTTCGTGGGTGACCCAGCGCTTGAACGACTTGGCTTCAGGTTTTCTGCTGCCAAGAATGAGAGTGTAGAGGCCTGTCTCATTGATTACGGTGACAATATGTACACCTGCGTCATTTGAAATGACGCACTTTTCGTCGTCATCAAGGCGTGCGGTTGCTTGTCTTGAATTGCCAAGCCCCAGCACGTCACACACATCCTTGGCTACCCACCAGGGTTCGCCGTGTTCGTCGATGTGTAAGCGCACCGAATGATCTTGAAACACGTAGTGTTGCAACTTACTCATTGCCGTCCTCCTTCTGGGTTACATGTTTGGTTACGACTATCATGCTGCACCTTGCTGTGCTATGAAGCATGTCACCTGTTCGACACGTTTCTGTAGAGCAGCGTCCAAGTCTGGGTCTGTCTGCTGTTCTTCGACTATGTCGTATCCTGCCGACTCATACTCCGAGAGTATGTATGCCAGCTGATGTCGCTGATCCTCCGAAGGATCGTGAGGCTTCAGCACGTAGGCGTATGTATTCTTTGGCACCGAGAGATCGACTTCACATATCTTGGTGAACTCGTCTTTAATGCCAGGCCTGATGGAGTCAAAGAACTTGACGTATGCCATGGTGTCAGGATTGAATCTGTCCCATATCATGGGCATGCCTATCGTATTGTCCCATACGGCATCGGCTATGTACATGCCTACGAGATGCCTCTGCATGTCGTCTATCTCTTTCTCGAAGCCTGCTACTTCTATAGGCTCCGTGTTCATCAGGTCGTAGATCGGAACTCTACGCCCGTCTGACAGCCGAATATTGATAACAATACGTGCTGCTTCCGGGACGGTAGCGTATCCACGCATACGGAGTTCATTGACAAGCGTCGTCTTGCCTGCTCCGCTCGGGCCGGTCACGATCAAATTCACATGCTCCTCCTTTTAGTAGGATTCCCAGGTATACCATCGATATGAAACATACGATGGCTACGACTATGGCCCATGAATAGATCACGAGATCGATCCATGTCAGCATTTATGCTGCTCCTTTCATGAGCTTCTCGGACTCGGGTGACATACGCCCGATGTCTTTGATAACTCGCATGCCATGCTCACAGAGCTCTGAGAGATATAATACTTTACCGGCCAGTACGTGATAGGCACGGCCTGATTCTGATATGCCAACGACTTGGCATTCACATGTTACCCCGTCACGGACGGTGAGGTGCCATTTCTGTCCGAGAATATTTTTCTCGATGGCACGCTCGGTGTATTTCTTCTTGGACATTAGTTCTCCTTTCAAAAGAAAAATACGGTGGGCTGGTTTCGCTCATCCTCTCCGAGTAAGGGATATATGATCCTGCACACACGCATGCGAGCAGGGTCTCCTTTCTCTTTACGAGATTCAATGGTTGCCAGCAACGGATACTATGAGGAGCTCTGGCTCCACCGTAATATCATCGCATTTCGTCGGCTAAATCTTGGAGTGCATCTTTGGCTTTGCCTTCAGCTATTTCAGGCAGAGCACTGTAGATGGACTCCGAGACAGCAGCATTGACGGCATGTCTGTCGATGCGGGCGAGCACGAAGTATCTACCACCACGCATCTCAGCTTTTTCATACTCGATGCCCCGTAATGTACGGGACACGAGTATTTTTCCGACAAGCTCACCATACTGTAGAGCACGTGCATGGTCTACGGTACCACTCTGAGAGAGGTATGTCCGTACCATGCTCTGTACGTCTGCTTCGACCTTACTTGCAATAGCATACATTGCATTGGCTTCAGCGATCTGTTTGCCAAACTGTATGCTGTTGGTCTTTTCAGATGCACCTGCCCCGTATATGTACTCACCATCTTCAGGGGGAGTGAGATACCACTCAGGTACCTGATATGGTTTAATGGCTGTACTACATGCAGTCATGAGGATGAGCATTGTCACAACTATATACTTCATTGGCATACCTTCAGTACTGTCGTGATCTTTCTGCCGAACGATGCATTCTGAAGCACATGCTTGCCGTGCTTGACACGACATGCTGTGCCGATTGTGTTCTTGTGGCGTTTGTAACTCATGCTACACCTCCGGGTATTCAGTTGGTGCATAGTCTCCGGCAGGTACGTGCTTCTTGAAAGCATCTGTCCTGCCTCCGACTGATACATGCCCACTGTACATGGTTGGCATGTCGAAATATGGAACGGTCATACTTCCTCCTTTCGGTGGCGTATACGCCTCCAGGTGAATGGTTGTTTTTTGCTGTTATCTAACAGCATTATCTAAGGTTATTGTCTTGACACGATTAGGGTTTTGATGTATATTTTTTGTTAATGTTATGGATATCTTGTTTCCACAGGATGTCCCATGTTTGATGAGGCATCTCGCAGAGAATTAGGACAATAGTTCTCTGCGTTTTTTTATGGCTACAGTATCCCATTTATTGTGGGATTAATTGCATAGCCCTGTAGCACGACTACAACCTGTTGTATTTACAGGGAATCAGTTCATTTGAATGACTCTATGCAGAATGGGTTTTCCCATGGCGTCGAGTCTGGTGTCAGTCTGTATGTTGATGTTGCGAATACAAAGACTAGTATCGCAAATAGGAAACACAGGGCATAGATTGTACTCATAACAATCATGCCGATCGTGTCAAGATTGTACGAGATGTAAGAGATGAAGCTTTTCATAGATTAATCCTTTCGTTGTTTGAAGTTGTTATTTATTACGATGTTATTATCATTGTTTATTATTATTTATTACCATTATTACTACTTTAATTATTGTGTTATTATTATATTGTTATTTATTTTATATTATTATTTATTATGTTATTATTATGTTATTGTATATATTGTTATTTATCATGTTATTATTTATACTATTATCATATTGTATTATTGTTTATTTATTGTGTATTATTGTCTATCATATATTATGTTATCATATTGTTGTTATGTTATTATTGTAGATATACGATAGATGATGATTATGATTAATAAAAAAGAAAGAACAGAAAGGGAGCCAGATGTACTGACTCCCAATGGATTATATGGACTTCATGACTGAATCAAGAATACCGAATGTCATTTTCATCTGAAGAAGATCAGACAAAGACAGACCTTGAAACAGACCTGAAGACTGAGATTGTTGAGGTTGAGACTGAGGTTGAGGTTGAGACTGAGTAGACTGTATGAGTTCTACAATCTCTTTTCTGTCTTCTTGTGAAAGTGCCATGATGATTACTCCTTGTAGGTTAAGAAGAAAAGAGTGTTCTGTTCTTCTGGTACTGGTTGATCTGATAGTTTCTTGTTGAATGATCTTGTTGGAAGTGAGAGCAAATCTTGTATTGGATTTGTCTCATCTTCATGGTGTTGGATAGTCATAGCATACTCCTATTAAGAGAAAAGAAAAAAACTCTATTAATAAAAGCATGCTTATATAGCTATATTGATTGCTAACACACTCTACTATATAACTATAGGGATAAGTTAGATGATGTCATGCCGGACGGATTTTTTACACCCCTATCGGCTCAATACCAGTAACTTATCGAGAGATGGAAGTATTCACATGACACAATCAAATTGCTATACTTGTCCGGTGGTGTATTGTATAGTTTGGCATCATGTTCTTTTTGTGCGAATCTAATAGTACGTGGCCATCGCCTAGTTTCCGGATGGGTGCATATTGAAAGATTGATTGAAAACCTCCACAACCATATTGTTTTGCCTATATACAAAGCCTATACTCCTTATGTTTTGTGTGGTGTCTCATAGAATTCCCTGGCATCGAACGCATGGTGCATATACGCCATGCGTTTACCTCCTGGTTCTTTATATGGCGAGCAAGGGCAGGACTCAGACGTATAATGTATTCTGATATCGTTAACAGGCATGGTATGCACTTCAGTCTCAGTCTCGACTACTTCCCACATTTTTTACACCCCTATCGGCTCAACTCAAACGCTACCTTGAAGATCATCTTGAATATATTGAGCCTGATGATCAGCATTGATTCATCGAAGGTATCATGGCGAATAATGATGTCGATACCGAGGGAATACCGTTGTCCTTCCCATGCATCATATGGTCGTGTTTCGAAATAGGTGTCGTATAATTTGATCTTCATGACTCCTCCGTTCGGTTGTCCTTGTTGTAGAGAAAGAGTGCCAGGTGATGCAATGCACACGGTATACATGTTGCAGTATTGTGGAAGAGGTAGTCTCTATACCCTTCCTGCGCCTCCACGTGAATGTTGGCAACTTTATCAACCATTTTTCCACAGATATCACACTTTGACTTTTTCATGCGACAGACTCCTTGGCGTTTGACTGACGTTAGTGCAGTATAGGAAAATTTTTCTCTTGACAGGGCGAATAAAATTGCTCTTATTAATGAATATTATTAATAACTAACATGTTTTGACACCCCTCGGGTGGGGGGTGTCCAGAGGGGGGAGGATGAGGATATCGCGATATACATCTTCCCGTAGAGTGTGTTCGGTGCTCGCCGAATGCTTGAAAGTAGTATACGTAGTTGCCTCGTGTCACCATCGTCTTTGCCTCGCATAGTCAAGAGATTCCCGGTCTATCAGCCCTCGGTCGATGAGGGCTCTGAGAAAAAATCATCACGTGCCTGTAGGTATCCCTGCATCCAGCCGCGTACTGATGCGTAATGGTCACGGGGTAGCTCTTGGCGTGGCACTACCTGGAATACGGTGGTGCCGTTTTTTTGTGTCGATGTCAGCTTGATCGGGATGTCAGGTTTTGTGTCGGCGAAAAGTCGTGCTGCTTTTTTTGCGACCTCCGGATTCTCATGCTCCAGTAGTATCTGCATTCGCGCCTCCCGGGAACTGTATTACGTTAGATGGCTCGCTGCCATCATCACTATACTCATCACGACGGTCGTACTCCCTGCTTACGTCGATCAAGACGTTCATGAGTTGTAGGGCTGGGATGGACTCGTAGCCGTCGGCTATAAGCCACTCCTTGTGCCTGATGAGATCATCCGTTGTGAGCATGCTCCATTGCCTCCCTGTACGGTGCCAGCACGGCGACTGGCCTGCCATAGCGAATAATGATGATCCTCTCGTTGCGGTGCTGAACCAGCCCGATCAACTCAGGCAGACGCTTTCTGAGTTCAGAGATCGACACCTTCCTCATGGCTTCCTCCTTGTGTGTTTTGATGAGTTGTACAATCTTATAAAAACGTACATAACTCCACCACTATAAACAATGATACATATTGCCATTATTAATGACATTGTTAGTGGCAGGCCAGAGTATCATAGGTCGCAACACATTGTATAGTATGGAGTTATGCGTGCCATATACATAGTATATGTATTAATGTATGTTGCAAACAAAATGCTTGACGGATCTTTGGCTCTATAGTATAAATCCACCATGAACACTGAACGAGTTGATAATGGTTTTGGGATGCTGCGAGTTGAGCCGGTGTCTGTCCAGAAGAAGGATGGACTCATCCTCCCGGAGACCGGTGGTATGCGTGCGGTACGTATAGCACGTGCTATGCAGGGGCCGCTCAAGGGGCAGTACATCATGTATCGTACTCATGTCGAGGTACGGGCCGAGCACAAGGGTGAAATGTGGGTGCTCATCCCTGAGGATGCATGTCTCTCGGTAGTCGAGCTTGATGAGAATGAAACAGCCGTCCCACTCGTAGAAGTTTCACCAGACATCGGGCAGGATAACGGATGGATCGGATGACGAAGCCTGAGAAAATCATACTGCATCACAGTTTCACCGACGATGCCGAGACCCTGTCATGGGGGGCCATACGCCGCTACCATACACGCCCGCGGCCATACGGTAACGGCTGGTTGGATATTGGGTATCATTTTGGAGTCGAGTATTACGCCGATAGATTCGGCGGCGAGTACGAAGTGCTTTTGGGCCGCATGCCCCATGAGACGGGAGCTCACACGTTGGGTGAGAATGACCGATCATGGGGTATTTGCTTTGTTGGGAACTTCGATAAGGCTCCGGTGCCGACCGAGCAGTGGGACGTAGGGTTGCGGTTAGTCACCGGATTGTTACAGATGGCGAGCCTATCCACTGATGATGTCTATGGCCACAGAGATTTCGCAGGGAAGTCTTGTCCTGGGAAGTATTTTGATGTCGATCTATTCCGTCAAGACTTAAAGAAAATGCAGGCCGGTCTCTAACTTTGACCCGTTGTAACGATTGTGTGTTGCTGTATGCCATGACCGGCCCGCAAAAAAACAAAGGAGAGCAGTATGCTGGAAGCAGTGGGTGGATTCTTCGAGAGTGTCGGGATTGAAGCGGTGATCGCAATGTTTGCCACCGCCATCTCGCTCGCGCTGGCATGGGTATCGGCCAAGTTCGGCATGAACTACAAACGAACGAAGCTGATAGCCGAGGCCCTTGTCGACCTGCTCGACACGATCGTCGCATCGGTCGAGGATGACAAGGTCACACGTGCGGAACTCAAAACGATCATGGAAAAAGCAAAAGAGGCCGTCGTCCTGTTTCGGGCGGGGCAGCTTGAAGTGGTGGTAGAGGATGAAGAGTCGTAGTACAGCCCTGATGGGCTTTATCACATTCGCCCTCATTGCTGTAATGGCGGGCGTGTACGGACAGGAGATCGTGGATGGCACGCGGTTCGCCTATCGCGGCGAGGTGATTGAGATGCCTGTGATGGATGCGAACCCTGATACGTCCGACACGATCAAAGTCGAGGGGTACTGGAACTCTATTACGATTGTATATGATGTGTCTGCAATGAACTCGGATACTGTGCTCGTGTATCTCGAGGGGACGATGTTTGCAACGGCAGATACCAGCCATACGGTATGGGCCAGCCTCGATAGCGAGCCCGTGACACTGATTGCTGCAAATGGTGACTCCGGCGCCTGCCTGATAGGGTACGACCGGCTTGCCAGCGTGAGATATATCAGATTACGAAAAGTCGGTTCAGCCGACATTAAACCATACGGTTTCATTGGAAGGAACTGAATATGAAACGCATTGCATTGATGATCATGACGCTCCTGGCGTGTGTGTCACTCGCATACGCCGAGGCTGACGTCGATACTCTCACTCGCGCAATCGATGATGGAGAGATTTTCGCCGCGTATATGGACACCACAGGCGACATGCTTACTGTTTCGCTTGGTGACGACATGGAGACTGTTTTCCTCCAGATGCACTATAACAGTATCGATGACACCATGAAGTACAAGATGTCGTGGCGAATGTACGCTTCGGCGCCGTGGGTGACCGTGCCGGACTCTGTGTTCGCAGGAAAAAAAGGTAGTTACGTCACGACAGATACTGCTACGTACCAGGAAGTAACAGTCGTCGGCGACTCTATACGAACATGGATTTTCGATCCCGCACTATATGATGCAGTACGATTTACTGTTACAGGCAAAACACATACTACGAGTGCCGACACGCTTGCCGTGTACGGTAAAGGCCGATAACACACACTACCCCAGGAAGTAGATATGCTACATGCCTCCCATACTACCCGCGCTACTTCCTTCGTTGCGATGCTGCTGGGATCACTCCTTCTCTCGGCAGCATCGTTATACGCCACTGCCGACGGTAGTCGTGCGGAGGGACTATCCATAGAGGGTGCGCTTGATAGGGCCGCCTATCCTGATTGGGCCGGAGATGCCCTGCTCAAGTTTGGGCTCGTTGGCAGCATGACAGTTTACCAGGGGTTTAACGGGCTCATTGAGTCGAGCAAGTTCTCGGGCGAGCACGTTATGCATCACGGCGACAGGCATTATCATGCCGTCAGGTTTGGCCAGGACTTCTCCGGTATAGCCGCCGGTTGGTTCACCTACGCCACCGTGCAAGACAGGGATCGATCGTGGTGGGTCAAGATCAAGCGCATGATGGGCGCAACACTGGTGGCACGCAATGGTTATGAGTGGATGTATCGTGCGAACCGCTTCGGCAGCCCGTTTGATTATCGGGATGCCAGCTCAAACAGAAAAGCTGTAGTCATGATCGGAATAGACAAGAATGGTGTATATGACTTCTACATTTCAGGCGTTGGGCCGCAAGGTGCGGCCATAGATATCGCCTGCCTGATCGGAGGAATTGTGTTGCTATGGGAATAAAACAAAGCATGGTTGCCCTTCTCGCGCTTGCAATTATAACACTCTTACTGGCATTTGCGACATGGGCATGGTCTGACATAGAAGGATCGAAGTTCGCACAGCAACAACTACCTATTGTGTTTCGGTCGTATGATATCGGCGATACCACGGCCACTATAAACGTCAAGGGTGTGTGGTCTGTCATTACGGCCACGTATAGTATATCGAGTATTACAGATACGGTATTCGCGCAGTTGCAGGGCTCGAACGATAACTCGAGCTGGGTCAATCTTGATGCCGACGGTGATACGCTGGCATATATGGAAGACGGCTCGTACGGTGCAAGCTATCCTTACGCCACCGGATATAACCACTACCGATTTGTGTCGTGGGGAGATACGGCAGCCGACGTAGCGGGATTCTCAGTGATGGTGGGTGAATAATGCGATATGTAATTTACATGCTGCTTGTCCTGGTATCAATACCAGTTGGAGCACAGAAAACCAAGATCATCGGGGCTTCTGGTAGCGGCAGCGTAGACGGCACGGATATTAATCCGCGATCTATTGCAGTCGGCACGGATACGACATCTGTGGCTACCAATGACAGTAGCGGCATGCTGATTCGTGGGCCGGTCACTCATTGGGGTGGTGTCAGAGGTAATTACGCATTCCAGTACGTACTGAACGTCCCTCAATATAAGGGAAATGGCAGGGGCTACGGACTAAAGT
This sequence comes from uncultured Anaerolineaceae bacterium, assembly GCA_964639225.1. GTDB lineage: Bacteria > Chloroflexota > Anaerolineae > Aggregatilineales > Phototrophicaceae > CAZXCK01. Next base: position 44,340 of record CAZXCK010000014.1, read on the forward strand.
TCAACGCCATTGATGGAGCCAGTTTTATCATGATGTACTATGTAGGCGCCCCTGCGTATATTATGGCTCCAACTGGGTACACCATTTCTACTAATGGCGAACTTGTATTAACAGTTCACCAAGCCTTAATAATGCAAAACGATGGAAGAATGATATTTATTAACGATGATGCCAATTACAACACCGGGATAAGCTCGGCAGGATTTTCTGGCGTCCCTGCCCACGACCTCGAAGTTCAGGGCACTCTCGGGTATCAGTCTCGTACCATACACTGTACGGCAGACACCACTATATTATCATCGTGGACTGGTGACGTAATCACCAATCTTGGCGCGGCGGATCCTGTTGATGTAACTGCTGCCGCGGCTAATACTGGTAGCTTGTGGACGTTTGTTCGCGCCGATTGCGACTCTCTCAATATCGTAGCGGCGATAGGCGACTCAATATTTGTCGGCGGCACGCCGTACAGCTATGCGGCGGTGAAGGCGCACGGCATCACAACCACCTTGCGGTGCCTCAATAACAGCCGAATACAGGCGGATTCGACTCAGGTCGATGGAATAACAGGATTATAGGAGGATATCATGAGAGCATTGATGATTATTGCAACCATGGTATGCGTCATCACAACCATGGTTGGAGCCGATGTACGACCCGCCAGTCAACAGGATTATGTTGAGATCGGTGGGCATTTTCTCGAGTATCACCGACAAGGCCGCATGCGCTCGATCGCATGGACGCAAGGTGGCGAGACCTTTTATGGTGTCGTTCGCCCGATAGCAGTGTACGATACCACCGCACAGCAGTATATCACTACGCAGGATACGGTGCAGGTGCTGCCGAGTGAGTTTGCGGCTTATCAGTCTCAAGCCAACTCCGAAGCTGCCGCGGCAAACAAGCGTGCCGAGAATTACCAGGCTGCTGTCGACAGCCTCAACCAGTAGGGGATATTATGCGGAAACTCATTTTTGTACTCACCATTCTGATGTTGTCGTATGTCGTTGTGGCCGGACAGGTCCGCCAACTGCATCAGCCACAGAATAGTTTGCAGTCTATTCTTGCTCACATGGCAACAGTAGACCCTGCTGTTGACAGCATATACAACGTATTATACCCATATACATATTCGACAATACATGACACGTCAGCAATATTTGAGGTCACATATTATTCATATCCGCTTGTTACCTCTTGGGATACGGCTCACGATACCACGCAAGGTGTTCGGGCGGAATATGGAATGAGTAATGCAGGCAGAAACGGATACGTCTTTGCCGGTGGAGAAAAATATCAGATATATCGTCACTTTGTTCGCATGATTATTCCAGAGCTCCCGGATAGTATTGAGTTAGTTAATGGCAGCCTTAATGTATATGTCGAGACTGCGTCATTCAAGCAGAGGGATACGTATCTTCTTTCGTCGTGGTTTACGACCCGGGCCGGTGTAAATTCTGGATATGATTATCAGAGATATGGCGGCAACATCCTCGGAGTTATGGATGCGTCTACATCGTCAGGGTCATGGTCGTCTGTTGAATTGACCGCCGCCGGACTCGACACAATATCTGCTTATAGCGGAGATACTTTGTGTGTTGTACTTGTTAATGCTGACGATTATAATGACTCTCCTACACTATCTGTCGGTCAAAGCTCTTACAACGTTTTGGGTTTTTCCGATGACGGTTACGAGCCATATATAAGTGTCACATACAGAAAAAGAGAGAACAACACAAACACCCTAATTCAGTCGCTGGGTGACAGCGCTGCCGTCCTCCGCGCTATCGTGCGGGCATCTCAGGACACTCTTGAGGATGTGTCATCCACTCTTAATGCTCTCGACACCGATCTTGATGTATCGAATCTTGCACGGATTAGTGCAACCGACAGTATCCTCAATACGCTTGGCGGCACAATTAGTCGAGACACTTTGTCTTCATCGATCTATGTGCTGGCCGAGAGCTATGGAATAGGGACAGGCTCACCCGAAGACCCTGCTGATTACGACTCCGTCTTGACAGCTATGCGCAACAAGCCTTACTCATACAGGATTGATCTTGGAGGCTACCTCAGCCAAATCGCAGTAGGCTCTCGGTGGTCGGACAGGGGGTTAGGCTGGGAAAGGATGGATCCATGAAAGTTATAGTATGGTTTATGTTGTTGTTTATACTGATCGTGTCGACGCTTTCTGCTTCTCCCGACACCGTGGCTTACTATTATACGTTCGAGCGGTTGCTTGTCGGGATAGATCTTACCGACTACAACGAGGGAGACGTCGTTCATAGCGGCTCCTTTATTGTGTCTGTTGCCAGCGGGAATGCTGACTCAATAGTATATGCGGCACCGATTGCCGACAGCATGGCATCTCTTTCTGTTAATGATTATTCGAGTTTTGATGGATGGTCCTCTGACAGTAGCGCTTACTCGCTGACTGAGATCGCTGAACGATCGGAGGCATCAGGCTCATTTACAACAAACCTCACGGACTCTGGCATCAGTCTTGCCGAAAGTTCTCTTGGTGATACGCTGTGGTTTTTTGTTATGACAAACCATGATGCAGATAACACCTTCTCCGGAGACACAACATATTATGCCTATGACATGTCAATCTCTTTGGATTTGATAGTTTATGACTCGGATTCGCCTCTGGCTCGACAGTCTACTTCGGATTCCATATACAACTTCCAAGCCGATACCCTTAACACAAAGATAGATTCCCTCCTCGATAAGTTCTCCGATGGTCTCGGAGTTGACTCGCTCCTTTTCGATGCGGCAAATGAAGATGTGAGCCTCTACAGGGGTGGGGCCGACTCTTTGCAAACTGATGACATGATTATTGCCAACAACAGAGTCTTCGCCGAAAGCACTCTGTATGCGAATGATGGTATTTTATATATAACAAACGATGACGATGATGGAGATGTTTTTAACGAACTGATCACAAGCGACTACAGCTATTCAGTTGCAGACGATGATCTTATATTTAGACTACTTAGCTATGCAAGGAATGATGCCGACGAGCTGTTCCCCTATAGCGGTCTATATGCACGTTCTATCGACGTGTCTGATGGATCAGAGAATTCTTCCTTTTCCATCCGAACTGTTAATAACGGGACTCCATGGTACTTCTCGGTAGTAGGAGATTCTATTAGGTTTGGAGGGAGTGGTTCAGGCTCGTCAGACATGGGTGACGTAAATCTCTATCGTAGCGCATCTAATACATTGAATACCGATGATGCTTTTGTAGTTGGTAGCACACTACAAGTTGGAAGCCTGCCAAGTGTCGGTGGCACTGCCGTGTATGCCGACGGCTCTGGTAGCATTGGCTTCGACACATCGAGTCGTAGGTATAAGACAAACATCTCATACACAGATAATGCTGACTGGATATACAAGCTGAGGCCTGTAACCTTTGACTATATCGAAAGTGGTGAAGAGTCTATCGGACTTATAGCTGAGGAGGCTGACTCCGTGTCTGCCCCTTTTGTTGTTCGATATGATAGCGCCGGTGCACCCGAAGGTGTTCATTACGAAAAACTGATTGTGCCGATGCTTGTTGAATTACAACAGATGAGGGCCGAGGTGGACAGCCTGAAAGGATTGCTGAAATGAGATATATGGCTCTTGATATCGCCCTCAACACCGGTGTGGCTATTCATGATGCCGAGACTGTAGAGTTTTTGTCGGACAAGATCAATATTGCCGATGCCGATGCAATGGAAAGGGAAAAGGCGTATCACGACAGTTTGTGGCATAAGCTTATGTGCTACGATCCTATTGATGTGCTCGTGATAGAAAACCCGACCCCTCAGTCGAAGACGGCGGCAACGATACAGTATGGGTTGTTGGCCCTCTCGAAGCTGGCCGCGCTTGAGCGCGATATTGCGTACATCTTGTATTATCCGGCAACAGTTAAAAAAATTACAAAAGAAATAATCCCACAGATAATGAGTGAAGATGATCGCGATGAATATTTCGAAGAGACTGTAAAACAAAACATGATGTTGCCGAAAAGCAGGCAGGCGAAAGAGTCTAAGTTTGATTCTTTGATTTTGTTTCAGGCCGTACATGGCTTTTATCCGCCCTCGCATGATGAGGCTGACGCGCTGGCACTGCTTATCTCGGCAATGATTGAACAGGATTATGATACATGCTTGAGGTCGTTGCAACAAGTTATAACGGACGCCGCCGCATAGTTCAAATATATAACGAGTGGGACGTCGACCAAAAAGATGTTGTAGGTTATGATTGCACGAAAAAAGACAAAGGGAAGTATCTCAAGTTCGACGATGGCTCGAACTGGTATGTCAAGATACTTAACTGCTCTGATACGGCAATCAAAACAGAAGCCGGCACGGTACGCCGGAACGATCTCGTACATTGCAGCCGAATAAAATGGGTCGGCGGCTGGTATACCGGGACGCCGTCCGCAGTCGAAAACTTCAAGATAAGAGGACCGTCGAAGCGAGAGAAAGCATTGTCGACACGGCTGATAAACAAGACGCTTGGGGACAACAGAATAACGCCGAGGATCAAAATGCTCGCACTTGAGAAGCTTGCAAAATCAGTCAATGACCATGGAGTAACAGAGGACTGGGTCGTTGAACGCCTTCTTGAGTGGGCGAACGGGAATGGAATGCACGCCATGAGCGCCCTCGAGAAGATTTGCAGGATAAGTGGTATTGAGCTCAATCAGCAGAAGCAGCTCGGTGGTGGCAATCTTGGGATATTTCAGCAATTCAATATCGGCGGCAAGACAATCCAGGATGCCCGCCGCTCACAACATGCGATGTCATTGCCGGAGATACTCAAAATGATTCCCGACAAAGAACAAACAGCAGAAGAGATAGAGGTGATTACGTCGGATGAATACAGTAATGACAGAGTCTGACATAGCATCGTTCGACACAGACAAGCTGCTCGAGTTCCAGCACATGCTTGCTCACGACTCAAGCATGTTTGCTCGTGTTGTGATGGGGCACATAGTCACTACCATGCCGGATCACCATAAGCGCATGTATCGCCTTTATGATGCCACGACCGGGGCAAACAGATCTCTCGATAACGTCGCGATGGTTATGTTCCGCAAGGCAGCCAAGTCGACGACGAAAACCATCAAGACACTGCATGATATTTGTCATGCACACGAACCGATGGTGCTGTTTTTGTCCGAGGCCGAAGACCAGTCCATTAGAGACCTTGTTTCTCTGCAAGATGAAATAGAGTCGAACGAGATGCTGCGCACACTGTATGGCGATCTCAAGGGACATCGGACGTGGAGCAAGACGGAGTCTGAGTTCGCGAACGGCGTGTACGTTGCTGCCAAGGGATGGCGGTCGAAAGTCCGTGGCATCAAATGGAAAGCTCAGCGTCCGACCAAGATGTGGCTTGACGACTTCGAGGGCGAGGGAAACTCAAAGACCGATCAGGCACGTGCTGATGTTCGGCAGTGGATCAAGGCACAGGTGATGCCAGCCGGTGGCCAAGACCCTGCTTTGATATTCCTCGGCACGATAGTGCATCCCGATGCGTATCTCGCGCGATCGAAGAACTTGAGTATATTCAAGCCGCCTCGCGGCGCGTTCATGCAGATTGATATATCGAGCAGCAAAGACGGGAAGGATATTCCCGCATGGCCCGAATTCTATCCAATGGATTGGATATGGCGCGAGAAAAAGAAATACGAAGAGGATGGTGACCTCTCGCTTTTTTATCAGGAATATTACAATATTCCTGCCGAAGAGTCTCAGCCGAAGTTCAACATGGAAGCTATCGAGAGTATATCAGGCTGCTCGTTCGAGAAGTATGGGCCGTTGACATTTCTCAGTGACGGCCAAAAGAAGTTTCCGATCAATACATTTATTGGAGTCGACCCAGCCTCGACTGATAATGCCAGATCGGACAGGACGGTCATATTTGTTCTCGGTCAATTCCCGAACGGCAATATTGTTGTTCTCGATATATATGCAGACAAGATTGATATGGTACAGCAGATATCAAAGATATTCGAATACGCCGACAGATATATGCCCAAGATGATGACAATCGAAACCTATGGGTACCAACAGTCTCTGTATGACTGGGTACATGCCGAACAGGTGAAGCGCAAAACGTTCTTCCCTATTCGTGGTTTCAAGGAACGCATCGGCAAGTCGGCAAAATTCCTCGAGGGCATGGTGCCCTTGATAAACAACAGGCGTGTCGCACATCTCCATGATTGCCCGAACATCGATCTCTTCATGAAAGAGGGCAAGCATTTTTCGGGCGGGGTTCGAGACCATGATGACACTCTTGATGGCATGTTCTTGGCGCAAATCAATGCATATCCTCCGCCGAACTACAACGTCGATACGAAGATCAAGGAATACCAAGAGCTGAACAAAGACAAGGCTCGCGATAAACGAAAGGTCGCTACATGGGCAGTCCTGTAAAAAATCCCAACCTCAAGAAGATGAGCCCCGAAGAAACCATAAAACTGTGGCTTCGTATCTCATCGTATGAGGGTCCGGCATGGACATCGTGGCAAAAGAACTGCTCTGAGAATAGAGAGTTCTATTACGGTAAACAATGGACTGACGACGAGATCGAGACGCTCGAAGATCGCGGCCAGTTTGTTCTCGCGATAAACAAGCTGCGCAAGAAGATCAATACTATCGTTGGATTGCTGACAGCGAATCAGCCGGTCATGAAGGCTGTGCCGGTTGGCAAAAACGACAATATAGCTGCCGAGCTGGCCAAGCGCCTACTCGATTATTTTTGGCATGGTTCGGGTGGGCTGAACCAGTTTCGACAGGCGGTCAAGCAAGGTATCGTCGATAATATCGCATACATGTTCGTCAAGAAGAACAATCGTGGCGATATTGTCTACGAAGTGCTTGATTTTGATGACGTTGTTGTCGACCCGGCATCGAAGGATAGATTTTTCCGCGATGCCAATCAGGTGTTCATCAAGAGGTACGTTTCTGTTGAATACGTCAAGAAGGTTTATGACGTGACAGATATCGTCTATGAAGTACCGACGTTGCCGGTCACGCTCAATAGCGGCCAGGATATATCGACCTTTGTGGGGAAGCTTTATTCCGACGACAAGAATTACGTCAAAGTATACGAGGGATACAAGCTCGTGCCGGAGCGCCAGCCGGATGGCAGTATGCGAAACCGTGTCCAGAAGACATTGGTTCTCGGCATCCAGCATGTGCTGATCGAGATGCTGCCTCCCGAGATTACAGAGCTCCCCGTTGTCCCTGTATTCGCCGAGGATACTCGCAATCCACACAAGCTCGGAGAAGTACAGTTCATCAAGGGGATTCAGAAGTTCATCAACAAAGCATACGGCATTGTCATCCTCAATGCTCAGCTGATGAGCAACCCGAAAATATTCCTGCGTCAAGGCGACATTCCTGATATGGATGTGTCAAAGTTCGAGGCAAACTATGCCAAACCCGGGTCGATTAATATCGTCTCCAATCACGCAGAACAGCCGATTGTCATTCAAGGGCAGCCACTGAATACGGCGTTCTTCTCGCTGTACCAGGATGCGAACTATCAGCTGGACAGCGCTACCGTCCCGAACGAGATGTCAGGGTACCAAGACAATAGTCGGCAGACGGCTACACCGCACTACCTCGAGATGCGTGAGGCCGTACTCGATTCCTTCAAAGACTTGGCGGGCAATGTCGAAGATGCCTTGTCGCAGTGCGGGAAAGTAGGGCTGCAATTCATGCGGGCATACCTCACCGATGAAAAGGTTTTGCGAATCATTGACGAGGAGAAGCGGATCGACAGCTTGCGGATCAATCATCAGGAAGGCCTCAACTTACAAGACCCTCGATCGGTCGAGGAATATATCAGGTACAAGATAAGACAGGGCGTGCCAGAAGAAGAAGTGCAGGCACTGATAGAACAGGCGCAGGAAGATGAAGAGATACTGAAAACAATGAATTACATTGCGAACGACGTTTCGTCTCTCGATGTCGACATACACGTCGTGCCCGGTTCGTATGCGCCGTCATATGAGATGGCTAACCTCAGACTGTCTCTCGACTTATACCGCGAGGGCATTGTCGATCCCGAAACAGTCATTGAGCATCTGCCATACGAAAACAGGGATGAAATCAAAGCAAGGTTCTCGCAGGTGCAGCAGCAAATGCGTGAGATTGAGCATCTACAGGAAGCTGTTGAGGAGGCGGACTCGGAGATCAAGCGGCTCAGGAAGACCATCGTCGATCAGGGTATCAAGATACAGATCGGCGAGGGTGAGCGCCGCGTCGACAAGGTTGTGGCCGATGTCCGTGCCAAACAGATGATTGCAAAGAACAGGATCAACGAGCGCACCAATAGCATCATCAAAGATGTCAGGCGTGAAGTTGAGCGCGAAAAAGAGGCGCAGATCAGTCAAGGGTACGGGCAGCAAATGCCGATGTCACCCGAGGATGAGGCTGCGCGAAACATGATGATTGAACTTGGCATCCTATAAGGAGCGCGAGATGAACATTGCAGAGCATGCAAAAACGTTTGTACCGGGACAACCGATAACAATGAAGGCTGATGACTTCACTCCGGAACTTCAAGAAGATATTGTGAATGCATACTTCGGTGAGCGAAAAGAGCCGCCCGCTCCCGCCGTCCCGCCCGGCCACGTGGCACTGCCGGAAGATGCTGCGAGAACGCTCGATAATTTTCAGAAAGTATTCTCGTTTCCCGGTGTGGCCGAAGCGATCAACGGTGTGATAAATGGGCAGCCCGCAGGAACTTACCGGCAGGCACCGGCGTCTACAAATCAGCCGCCTGCACCTCAGCCACAGAATAATCAGCAGGCACCGGCACCGCAACCACAACCGCCGGCAGATAATCCAAATAATAACCAGCCCGCCGAACCGGCGAATGACAACCCGTTCTGGTGGGAGAACGACAACGCAACACAACCTCCGAGTGATACGACCGCAACGCATGATAACCCTCAGCCCAACCCGAATGCAGGGCAGGGCCAGCAACAGCCTCAACAACAGCAGCCGCAACAGCAGGATTCCGGCGTAAATTATGAAGAGGCTGTGTCTTCATTCAACAATGAATTGGCAGCAGCAGCCATCCGCCGGGGCGTAAGCCCGCAGGAGGTCATGGACTTGTATGGCACCATGTCGCCTGACGATATGGTGGAGTTGGCGCTTGCCATTCAACAGAGCGCGGTCGGCGCGGGGGCGCAAAACGCAGCCCCTGCCGCACAGCCGCGGCATGAGACGCCAAGCATAACAGATGCACCACGGCCATCGACGGAGCCGAAGGTCACAGGTAACCGTGATGTTTTTGGCAATGCACCGGTAGATGCGTTTATGGTGTAAAACATAGAGGACTACTATCATGAGTTTTGTTCATGGATTTTCAGGTAGCTCGAGCACAACCGCTCAGGGGCTCGCGACTACCGGACACGACAGCGATATATTTAATGTGTCGCCCGAGAACCCGTATCTCAACCAAACCGGCGTTGGTTCCAGCGAGGTGCAGTTGACCGATATGGGCAAATACCAGATCGATATTTTCGGCGATCTGCAATCATTCAACCCCCAAGACACGCCCTTGCTCACAATCCTGACCACGGTCGGGAAAGAAGGTATGTCCGCTCCCGAGGCAACATGGATCGATGAGTACGAAGGTCAGGCATGGGCCGATACCAAGCTCGATGACCTTCGCGAAGCCAACAAGGTGTCTGCCGACAGCACGACCGTATATGGTGGCCGCCTCGCATGGGAAGAGGTAACCACATGGCCCTCAGTAGGAAGCGACCTTGCCCTTGGTGGCAGCGTACTCAAAGAACTCGCGCTCGAGGAAAACGCAAGCAGCGCGAAAGTTCTCAGGCTCGGATTCGATACCGGTTCGGATTATATCCGCGGCAAGAAATCCGAGTTCATTCGTAAGATCGCAAACCTTCTCGATATCAACGAATATGACGATAACAGTTCCGGCGAATATGGGTCTGACACCTCCGCTGATGCAACAACATACTATGAGTACGAGTACTCCAGCGGAACATCTCGCGCAGTCAGTATCGCCTTTGAGGATCTGGCTATCGCCGTCGGATCGACCTCGACATACTATCAGAAGCACGAGGTAGTTGCCCGGATCGAGAAGTTCACTTACAACCTGACGCTGACAGAGTTCGCCATCGAGATCAATTTCGATGAGTCGAATATCTGGGATATCCTTTCGAATACCGCATCGGAAAATACGGTACTCGTCGAGGAAGTCTGCACCGGTGGCTCGGCTGCGTCTCGAATTTTCGATTCCGAGATCGACGGCCATGACGGGTTTTACACCCGCATCTCTCGCCTTGCGATGATCGGGAACGTGACTGACGTGCCGAGCGGCATTGCCGAAGGCCAAAATTTCAGCGATGGTGGCAATTATATCTTCGGGCAGGATCAGTATCGCAACCTCTCGCAGATTTTTGCCTCGAAGAAATACGGCATCACCGGCACCCGGCAGGCAACGCAGGTTCGTTTCAAGGACGACTGGGCACAGTCTCGCCGTCGCCATCTATCAGATTACAAGCAGCGCATCACCGCTGCCATGATGTTTGGCCGCCAGTCCATCACGTATGACAGTGAAGGAATGCCGAAGCGTACCATGTCCGGAATCTTTGATTACGAGCTTTTCCCGATCCGGTACCTCCGCAGCCCGATCCCCTCTATCCAATCCGAAACATTCCAGGGCAGCGCATTCAGCAACTGGCTCAATGACCTGGCATATGCCCTGAACAGCTTCAAGCAGAAGGGGTCGAACACTATCACGTTCCTGGCATCTCAGGATGTGATCAATCAGGTCTACAACTGGATCACCTATGTTGGCACGCTTCAAGGTAATATTTTGGGTGCCCTGAATCAGCAATCTCCACCTGCCAGCTCGGCAACCATGGGTCTCCGCGTTACAAGGTTCACCACCAATTATGGTGATGTGAGCTTTGTGCATGAGCCTGCATTGGATTACATGCCGAAGCTGTCGAAGTCGACGGAAAGCACGACAGCCGGTTCCGGTCGCGGCGGTGCTCCCTCGCATCTCTTTGCGAATGGGCTCAACCCGCGCAAGGTGCTCCTCGCTGTCGATAAGGCACACATCAAGTTCCTCACCCTCCGCGGTGACAAGATCCATGGCAACATTCAGGATCCGGGACAGGATGCGTTCCTCGAGGCGATGCGTGGCGAACACTCGATGAAGCTGAGGTTCCCGTGCAACCATGCCGTAGTCGACGTATCGTAACCGTAACACATGGGGCGGCCCGAAAGCCGCCCCTCTCATAAAAGGATGCCATCATGAAAGAACCCATGAAGATATCTCTCGGTCGCCAGGATTCTCGCCTGATGACAATTACTTTTCCGTCCGAGAAGCGGATCAGCCTGACACACCAGAGCCACTACGTGACCGAGGATCAGGATGAAATTGATTTCGCCTCACGGCTCAAAGGCGTCACGGTAACGAAGCTGAACGACAAGGAGTTCAGGGCATACATTACGAATCGTGTCGATACCAGTGTATACAACGAGGCCATGTCAAACGATGAGGCCGATGAGTTCAGGTGGGTAGCAGACCGCGAAGAACTTATACTCAAGACGCTTCAGGATATTGGCTGGGTCGGATTTCGTAAGGGCAAAAACTATGAAGAGCAGCGGGCGGCGTTTCTGGCAAAATGTGCCGAAGAAAAAGATGCTGACATCGAGCCTGCCGAAGATGAGCCTGCCGAAGATGAGCCTGTCGAGGATGATGAGAACGGAGATGAGTAATGGCTACATACACATCTGATCTTTATAGCCTTGTACAGCAGGGTCGCACAAAACTGCCAAATAAATTTGTTGTTGTGTATCGCTGTCGAACAGGCACGTCGACTGCAACAATACAATTCAAGGGGTTGACCGGTGCCAGCGCAACACCCGTAAACTTGACCAGTGCCGTGGCGCTTGATACTCACGATGCTGCGCATCCGGTTCGCAGCTCTGTCGAATATGGCGTCCCTGTAATTGACAGCAATATAAACAATGTTGTTTCATTTTATTATGTTGTTGAAAATATAGAGGATCTCGATGAGCTCCCATATATAACGGTTCAGAGTACCTTAGTGCAATCTATTACGGAGGTCGCTTCAGCCGCGGACTACGCAGCCGCTATCGGAGGCTACAATACAGAAGTTCCACTTCGTTATGAGCCGCCATCCAACCTTATTTTTCAGGGGAAAAAACAGGTAATAGATAAGCTTATATTTCACCACAGAAACGTGGATGACTCTGACGCCCCAGGAGTTATTGTTGTCGGATATAACAACAACCATCCGACATTTTTGATATCAAACGACACAGGTGACGATGGAGCCAGTTTGGGCGATTACGGGTGGGGGCAGGCGCTCGAGGCAATCAATGATTACGATGCTGGTGATGCCGTTTATAGTGGAACGTATCCCGGCGGAACAGATGACATGTTTTCCTACCACACTCCAGTATCTCTTTTGCAGCCCACATCGTCGCCATATATCTGCTCGACAACCTTGAGCGCGACTTTCGTTCCGTGCGAGGCGTACAAGATATTTGTTTATGGTCTCGATCATCTCAATACCATTTATGGCATTGATGTTGTATTCAAGCATGCTGTTCCTTTAACGTAGGATATATCATGACACTCGCCGAGCTATATGACATGAACAGCAAACTTGACGCCGACTATCTTCAAGCGGCCTATGAGTCTGTTGTAAACAAGATGCGTCTACATGCTCAGGCATTCCCCGTGAAGCTCACCGGCGCATGCCGTATCGACGGGTTTGAGCACAAGGCTGAGCTCTTGAATACCAGCGAGATTGCGTTCAAGCATATAGCTACCATTGATGGTGTTACGCTTACGACATCGATGACCGATGAGTACTCTCTGTCGACTCTTGTTATCGGCAATGAAGCGGGAGACGGGTTCGGGTTCACCGACTTCGATGACATGAACAAAGGGTTTGAAACTACCCCCGAGATATACTGGTCAGGATCCGACATCGTGTGCACCAACCTCGATGAATGTTTCTTTTGGATTACCGGATACGCATATCCGTATTTCGTGAATGCCGGTGATCCATATGAGAACATCAGCTCATACTCCATCGAGAGCATGGCCACGAGCCACGGAGAGGACGGATTGACCGTCGACCCTGTGTTGACCTACCCCGTGGTGTTTCAGGCGCTCTCAAGCTGGTTTCTGAATCAAAACGATATTATGACGGCGAGCCAGTACGATGAGATGACAGTCAAGGTTATCGAGATTTACAACAAGAATCCCGACTGGTTTGTCGCTGACATTGAAGAGGCATACGCCCAAATAGAAGGGCTGACCCTATGATCGACAGCACATTGACTGCTCTCGGCTTCAGTGCCGCTGACATAACATGGATCGAAGATGATGTTGCCGAGAACGTGAATAGCGCATACCTCAAGGAAAAGCGTATTGCATATTACACGGTAACCCCTGCCGCCGAGGATTCGGAGGATGGCAACTATACATACATCGACCTTGCGACGATGCACCCGTCTCACATACTGAATGGTGTGCCGACAAAGTCTCCCGATCTCGATGTGACTATCGCGCTTGAGACATCGCTTGCGACCGAAGTAACGGATTCGGCAGATGTAGAAGACACCTTTATGTATGGCCGCCATGGGTTTGGGATACTTGTCGAGAACAGTGATGATGCTTACACGATCAAAACAATCATTGCCGACCATG
>CAZXCK010000015.1:0-2008 GCA_964639225.1 uncultured Anaerolineaceae bacterium
TGTACTTATGCTTTTCCCGGACAAGGCAGGTTTGCCCCCAAATCCGAATGCACCCATCGTGTTTCAACCGTGTTTTGGAGGAAATTCGCATGTATCGACAAGCCCTTACCGAACTGGCCCGGCTGGACGTGCCGGGTGTCGCCATCAACTACGACGTGGACGCCATCCCGGAGTCGCTGCCGCGCGGGCGACTGCCAGCGCTGATGGTGCTGCCTATTGACCCTAAAGACCTGATCGACGACCGCCGCCTGTTCCGTGAGCGCGGCGACGGCTTGCGCGTGCCAGCCTTCAGCGACGGCATCAGAACAATCACCTATCCGGTGACGCATCTGCTGCTGGTGGCACCGCTGGCGGCGGGCAGCGGACTGCGCACGCACCTGCCCGGTCTGGTGGACCTCATCGACGCTTACTTCGCGGCGCTGGCCGCCGAGGTGACGCTGGGCGGTCGCCTGCTGGAACCGGCACGGGTGCGCGTGGAGCCGGGTATCTTCACTTATGGCGATGTCGCTTACTGCGGCTGCGCCTTCCGCCATACATGGATCATCGGCGTGTGAGGGGGCAGACGATGAGCGCAGATTATACGATAGAGATCGACACCGCCCGCGACGGTTCCTACGCCGCCGACATCACCGCCGACGTGCTGCGGCTGGCGTGGCGGCTGGGTTTCGACGCGCCGGGCGACTCGCTGGCTGGCCCCAGCCGGGCGCAGATCACGGTGCGCGGCCTCACCGGGCAATACGCGCCGGAGCATCCCGCCAGCGCGCTGCAAAGCGGCCTGCGGGCGCGCATCCGGGCAATATATAACGGAACGACTTATACACTGTTCAACGGCTGGATCGCCCACGTGGAGCCGCAGCCGGGCGAACTGGGACCGCGCACGGCGGTCATTCACCTGGAAGGCGGCGAGCGCTTCCTGCGCCATGTGCGCGTGCGGCTGCCGCCCCAGGTACAGGTGCGCGCTGGCGATGTCGTCGCCACGGTGCTGGATTTCGCGCCCGGACTGGCGCGAGACCTGGAACCGGGACTGACTCCGCTGACCTACGCCGCCGACACCTGGGCCGACGGTATCCCCGCCCTGGATGCGCTGCGCCAGATGGCCGCCACCGACCGGGGCCGCTTCTTCATCGACCGGAAGGCGCAGGCCGTATTCCACAACCGGCACCATACCCTGCTGGACCAGACTGTGCGCGCTGTTTTCATCGACGACATGGACGGCCTGCGCTACGTCTACGGCGATGGACGAGCGAGCCGGGTGCGCGTCACAATGCGACCGCGCGCGGTGATGGCGGCGGATCAGGTGCTGTGGCGCGTACCCAACGCGCAGACCGTCCCCGGCGGCACCCAGCGCGACATTGTGGCCCGCTTCAGCGATGACCGGGGCCAGGCCGCCGGCGCGCTGACCGTCACCGCGCCGCGCCCGCACATCGACTACACAGCCAACACGCGCCACGACGGAACCGGCGACGACATCACCGATCAGGTCAGCGTAACGCTGCACCAGACCGACTTCAGCGCGGCGGTGCTGCGGCTGCACAATCCGCTGCCGCTGATGGCCTACATGCAGCCCGGCATGCAGTTGACGGGCACGCCGGTCTACGGCGGCGACCTCATCACACTGGAATATGCCGACTCCGCCGCCGAGACGCTGTACGGCCCGCGCGTGGTCGATTTCGACCTGCCCGCGCTGGACTCCATCGAAGAGGCGGATAACCTGGCGCGCTTCGAGCTGGCACGCCGCCGCCAGCCGCGCGGCGCGGTACGCTCGCTGAGTGTCAGCGGGCGGGCACATCTGGCGCAGGTGCTGGCGCGCACACTGTTCGACCGCATCGCCGTCATAGAGAGCCAGACCGGCCACAGCGACGATTACTTCATCATCGCTGAGGATCACATCGTCGAGCAGGGCGGCCACGATCACCGCGTCACCTGGACGCTGGAACCCGCCGAGCCGGCCATCTTCTGGCTGGTGGGGCACCATCGCCTTAATCACGAGACGGTCCTGGCGTATTGA
>CAZXCK010000015.1:2108-57875 GCA_964639225.1 uncultured Anaerolineaceae bacterium
CCCCAACCGAAAGGAGCACATCCCATGCCCGCTCTCTGGACACCGCCGCTGACGTGGACAGCGGACCAACTGGTAACCGCTGGTCAACTTAACCAGCAGATTCGTGACAACCTGGACTTTCTGCGCACGCCACCGCTGACCCGCTTCACGGATACGCTCAGCGGCAGCACCACCAGCGAGACATTCGTCGATGCGCATCCATCGCTGCGGCGCAGCCTCACCACCCAGGGCGGGCGTGTGCTGGTGGCCGCCAGCGGCACGCCACGCAACGAGTACACCGGCAACAACCGCGCCGACTTCCGCCTGTATCACGATACGCTGGGCACCCTCAGTCAGATACAGGTTTACTTCGACATTCAGTACGCCCGCGCCGGGGTCTGCCTGGTGGCGCTCACCCCGGCGCTGACACCCGGACTGCACGAATTTCGCGTGCAGTGGCTCACCCCACCGGGCCGCATCATGAGCCTGTGGGGCGTGTGGTCTATGTTCGCGATGGAGGTATAACCATGACTGACACCCAACCACTGGAAGACATCGAGTTTGAACTGGGGGACGCCAACCCGCCCCTGCTGGCCGAGGAACTGCGCGCCGCGCTGGGTGCCTGCTCGCCGGGCGTGTCGTGGCGCGATGGCGTGATGCGCGTCCACATTCACGCGCCGGTGATGCCCCAGGACCGCGCCCGTGTCGATGCTGTGCGCGCCGCCCACCAGCCGGACCGATTCACCTATGCCGAGCAGATCCGCGCCGATCTGGAACAGCAGCGCCGCGATCACCGTAGCACACTGGACCCGCGCAGCGTCTCGCTGGAGGCGCTGGCGCGGCGAGTCGCCTGGCTGGAAGCCGAGCTGCGCCATCTGCGTGAGATGGAACCCGCCCGCCCGGACCCGCAACCCATCCCCGAAGCCGCCATAAATGGAGAACGCCATTATGTCCGATGACAAAATCCAACGCCGCCCGTTCATCGACCCGCTGCTGCTGGCGCTGCGCTCGCGCCGAGTGATCGTCGCCCTGTGCGCGCTGATCGTCGGCCTGCTGGTGCTGGCCGTGCCGGACCTCGAAGCCGTGCGCGGCGAGCTGCTGACGCTGCTCATCACGCTGGCGCTGGCGGTCATCGCCGGTTACAGCGTCGAAGATGCCGCCCGCGAGGCGCGCCGCCGCGACACCGCGCTGGACGAAGCCGATACGCGCCGCCTCATCCGCGAAGTGGTGGACAGCCTGCTCGACGAGGACCGGCAGGAGTGAGCCATGCCTCCATCCCGGCAGATGTCGGGATGGGGAGTTTTTTCGATTCCCGGCGGGTAACTGACTTCCTTAACACTCGCTCAGTATGGCTTGAAATGTGGCCGGGATATGCTAAGATAATAGCAAAGCGGTATGTAAGCGATCTGTACGCAGCCAGTAGATTTCGCGCCCGTAGTCTGTGGAGGACTCAAGCCGACACGCAACGACCGTTCGGTTATTAAACCAGACGACAATCAATTGCTATCGAAGAGAGACACCTTTCGCTGCCTCCACAGCCGGTCACTATGATCGGCTTTTTCGTCCCCCTTACCCAGTGGAACAGAAAGCAAAACGGGCGGGAACAGGTCGGTTGCTGCCGTTAATCGACCAATGAGGAGTGATATGGTAGCCGCAGATAAATTCCCCGTAAACGAAGACCTGCTCGATACACCAGAAGAAGCCAACGAACTCGACTTCGCGGCTCTGCTGGATCAGTATAACTACGAAGACCCGTATCGTGGCCAGATTCTGGAAGGCGTGGTCCTCTCTGCCAGCGGCGACGAGGTGCTGCTGGATGTGGGACTTAAGCAGGACGCCATCGTGCCGCGCCGTGACCTGGCGATGTTGAGCGACAGGGTGCGTGATCGCATCAAGCCCGGCGCGGAAATTCTCACCTACGTGTTGCAGCCGCGCAACCAGGACGGCGAGTTAATCGTCTCCATTAACAAGGCGCTGGAACTCGAAGACTGGCAGAGCGCTCAGGAAATGATGGAAAGCGGCGGCATTGTCGAAGCCGAAGTCATCGACACCAATCGCGGCGGCCTGCTGGTGCGCTACGAGCGTCTGACCGGCTTCGTGCCGCAGTCGCATCTGGTCAGCCTGCCCCGCTTCCGTTCTGAAGACGAGCTGCAGGAAGCCAAGCGCGACGCTATCGGCGACAAGCTGCCGTTGAAGTTCATCGAGATCGACCGCCGCCGCAACCGGCTGATCCTTTCCGAACGGCTGGCACGCGCGCACGCGCAGCAGCATCGCCTGTCTGAACTGGAACCGGGTCAGGTGGTCAGCGGCAAGGTGGTGAGCATCGTCAACTTTGGCGCGTTTGTGGACCTGGGCGGCGTCGACGGCCTGATCCACATCTCCAAGCTGGACCACCGCCACGTGAACCATCCGGGCGAGGTGGTCGCCGTTGGCGATACGGTCGAAGTGCGCATCGACGAGATCGACATCGAGAAGAACCGCATCAGCCTGAACCGCGTCGCGCTGTTGTCCGACCCCTGGGAAACCGTCGCCGAGGAGTACAAGCCCGGCGATCTGGTCGAGGGTCGCGTGACCAACACCGTCGATTTCGGCATCTTCCTGGAACTGCCCAACAGCCTGCAGGGGCTGGTGCATCTGAGCAAGATGTCGTCATTCGGCACCACCAACCCGCGCGATCTGGTCCGCGAGGGCGACCCGCTGCTGGTGCGCATCGTCAATGTGGACCCGGAACGCCGGCGCATCGGCCTGAGCATCGACGATGTGACCATCGAAGAGCAGGAAAACTGGATGTTCGAGCGCCGCGAGCACGGCGAGATCGACGATGACGAGGTGGGCATCATCCCCCGCGCGGCAGACGCCGAGCTGTTCGACGAGGCCGACCTGGACGAAGCACCTGACGCTCAGGTGGTGGACGACGACAGCGACGAACCAGAGGACACATCCGATACCGGCGCGCCTACGGATACGCCGGACGAAGATGACAGCGAAGGCCAGCCCGATAACGACCCCAACGCCAGCCAGGTCTAGGCGGCGGGGCACATCGGCCAGACAAATATAAAAGCGGCCCGGAGGTTTATCCCCCGGGCCGCTTTTTGCGTACAATCCGAGAGACGCCCGGTTAGATTGTCGTTAGCCCCCTTAACCTTATTTTTGCCTGTATGGCGGCTGTGATATACTGCGCAGTATGGCACAGCCACACGACAGCGACCGGCCCGCAGACGGCCTCCACTGGATCGATCAGGCGCGCGCGCGCGGCCTGGGCGATGCGCTGGGGCTGGCGTTCGACGTGCTGGAGCCGCTGGGACCGCTGGCCGCGCAGTTGTTATGGGTCGCGCAGCCGGCGGCGGCGTTGTTCGGCTGGCGCCAGGCGGTGGACGGACTGGCCCATGCTCTGGAAGAACCGGGCGGCCTGGACCGGCTGCGCCAGCGGCTGCAAAGTCACAGCGACGACGACGCCAAAGCCGAGGACGACACATCCGCCGTTTGACGGCGTCGGGGTGAGGGGGCGACTTGGACCAAACCACAACACAGGTATTGAGCATCCTGATTATCCTGCTGGCGCTGGTGGTCATCGCTGTGCTGTCACGGCGGCGGCGGCGACCGTTCCCGCTGCGCCCCATCCCCGCTTATGCCCGCCTACCCGATCTGGTGGGCGAAAGTGTTGAATCCGGCAGGCCGCTGCATTTATCGCTGGGCAGCGCCGGCATCGGCGGCGAGAGTACCGTGCTGGCCGTCGCCAGCGCCGAACTCGCCTACCAGGTGACTCAGCGCGCCGCCACCGGCGACACGCCCCCCATCCTGACCCTAACCGACAGCACCGCGCTGCCCCTGGCCCAGGACACCCTGCGCCGCGCCTACCAATCACGGGCACTGGGTACGTCCTATCGTTATTCGAGCGCGCGCTGGTTTCCGTATGGCTCGCGCTCGCTGGCCTTCGCGGCAGCGGTGGGCACCCTGATGGACAGCGACAACGTCTCGGCCAATGTGCTGGCTGGCAGCTACGGCCCGGAACTGGCGCTCATCATGGACGCCGGTTTTCGCCAGCGCGTGCCGGTGATCGCCGTCAGCGACCAGCTCGAAGGGCAGGCGGTAGCTTTTGCCCTGGCCGACGCGCCGCTGATCGGCGAAGAGGTGTTCGCGGCGGGGTCTTACCTGGATGGCAGCACGCACCAGATGTCGGAGTCGGCGGCGATTGACCTGCTGCGCTGGCTGCTGGTGCTGGCCATGCTGGCCGGTTTAGTGGCGACCATCGCCAGCCAGGGGGGTTAACCGATGCGTATTCGATTATGGGCGGCGCTGGCCTCGGCGCTGACGGTCAGCGTGGGTTTTCTGACGGTGCTGGGACTGCTGATCGGCGATGACCTGGGCGCGCTCTCCGACGTGGCGCGCGAGTTGTATCTGCGCGAAGCAGCCAACGTGCTGCTCGAAATTGTGACGATCACCATCGCGCTGACGGTGTTCATCGGCATTCTGAATCTGGTGCTGGTCCACCTGGGCCGGTTAGGGGGTCGCCAGCGCGGCGCGCTCTACAGCCTGGTGCTGCTGGCCAGCTTCGGGTTGGTGGTGGGCCTGTACGCCTTCCGGCCAACCGATAGTCTGGTTTTGCTGGAGACCGTGCAGCTTTCTGTTGAATCGGCGCTGGCGGCGCTGGTGCTGTTCGCGCTGGTCTACGGCGCTTATCGCATGATGCGCCAGCGTGTGAGCTGGTCCGGCAGTCTGTTTGTGCTGGTGGTGCTGGTGATGCTGGCCGGTGCGCTGCCCTTCTCCGGCATCGAGCCGCTGCAGGACGCCCGCGACTGGCTGCTGGACATCCCGGTGAGCGCCGGCGCGCGCGGCCTGCTGCTGGGTATCGCACTGGCGACACTGGTAACCGGCCTGCGAGTGCTGGTGGGCATTGATCGCTCGTATCGGGAATAAGTGGGCATGACTGACGATTTCGATAAATGGCGGCCAGAAGAAGAACCCGACGAGGACGATTCCAACGAGGATTTCGACCCCGACTGGCAGCGCGACGATGACGACGACAAGCGGCCCGACGAGGACCGTCTGGGGCTGACGGGCGAGCTTTCCTGGCAGCATAGCGCCGGGACAGGTGACGACTCCCAGCCCGATGACGACGAGTCACAGTTCGACTGGCAGCAGGACGAGACCGACGAAACGCAGCGGTCGAGCGGGCTGGGACTCACCGGTATGCTGAACTGGCAGTCATCCAGCGGCGACGATTCGCCGCGCGATCTGCCGTTTACCGACGATCTGCCGGACTGGCTGGACGACACGCGGGCCAGCGATGCGCCAGCCGGAGAACCCACGCCCACCGGCGACCTGCCCGACTGGCTCCAGGACGCCGACAGTGACCAACCGCCCGCCGCTGCGCCCGCAGACGACGACCAACCACCCACGACGGGCGCGCTCCCCGACTGGCTGCAGGACATCGAACCGGAACCACCGGAACCGCCCGCCGCCGAGGAACCCGCGTCCACTGGCGACGATTCGCCGCGCGATCTGCCGGATTGGTTGCAGGACGACGAACCACCCGCTGACATCCCCGCAGACGATGACGAATCACCCATGACGGGCGCGCTCCCCGACTGGCTGCAGGACATCGAACCCGAACAGCCCGAACCACCTGCCACCGAGGAACCCGCGCCCACCGGCGACCTGCCCGACTGGCTCCAGGGCGCCGAGCCTGAAGACGAGGACGAACTCGAAGACCTGTTCGGCGAGGACGCTCACGCCATCGACAGCCTGCTGTTTGGTGATGACGACGAAGAAGCCGACGACGAACCACAGCCCGCCGCCACCTTTGACGTGCGCTTCGACGAGGACGACTTCGGCGAGGTGGACGACGCCCCGGACGACTTTGATCTGCTGGTGCAGATGTCGCAGACCGAAGGCGACAAGCTGGACGAACTGCTGCCGGAAGATGACGAGTTCGATCTGCTGGCCGAACTGAGCGACGACGACGGCGACGATTTTGATCTGCTGGGGGAACTCAACCAGACCGACGAGCCGCCCGCCAGTGACTCGCCAGCCGTCGAGATGGTGGACAACGATTTCGACTTCCTCGATGACGACGATGCCAGCTCCGACGAATTCGCCGACGAACTCGACCGGCTGCTGGCGGCAGCGGACGCCGAAGCCGCCACATCCGCCGCGCCCGATCTGGAACCGTTCGACGATGACACGTTCGGCCCTGCTTCGTTTGCTGAAGATGACGAACTGGCCCCCGGCGATGCCCCGCCGGACTGGTTCACGCAGGCCGCCGCGCCCGCTGAACCCGAAGTCGAGCCGGACTGGCTCGACGACCTGCCCGAAGTACCGGACGAAACCACCGCCGAACACCCCACGATGGCCGCAGAAACGTCCCAACCCGCCGCGCCGCGCGCGGTGGATGACCTTGATGAATATCTCGCCAGCCTGGGCGGTCAGGGCGCGCTGACCCTGCCCGAAGAACACGACCTGACAGTATACGGCGAAGACATCGACCTCGACGCCCTGTTCGACGAGGTGAAGCAGGACAGCGAACCGTCACAGCCCAAAGAACGCCCGGACGTTGGGCTGAGTCCCGACGCCCCGGAATGGCTGGCCGACATGTCGAAGATGAGCACCGGCGAACAGTCGGCAGCGGCCATTGTGCGCCGCCGCCCGGATCGCCCCATGGACGAGCTGCCGGAGTCGCTGCGCGCCCTGCACGAACGGGGCCTGCAGCTCCCCGGCGACCGTACCGACGTCACACCCGGCACACCGGCGCTGGAAGGCGTCTCCGGGACGCTGCCGCCGGTGATCTTCGAGCCGGGTCCGGCCTCGGTTATGGCCGCGCTGGAACTCAGCGAGGACCAGCAGGCCCGCGTCGATCTACTGCGGTCGCTGGCGGGCAGCGCCAGCACCACCGGTGCCGTGCCCGATCGCCAGGTCCAGCGGCGCCGCGTGCCATTGGAGCGGATCGTTATCGCCGTGCTGCTGCTGCTGGCTATGCTGCTGCCCTTCGGCGGCTGGCTGCAATTCGGCGCGCTGCCGCCCAACACCTTCGCCGGCGACTCGCGCCAGGCGGCCTTTTATGCCGCTGTCGATGCGCTCAACCCCGGCGACCGGCTGCTGCTGGCCGTCGAATACGGGCCAACCGGCGCCGCCGAACTCGACGAGGCCGCTATCGCCGTGCTGCGCCACGCCATCGGACGCGGCGCGCTGCCGGTGATCGTCGGCGGCAACCCGGTCGGGCTGCTGCACGCGCACAACGTCGCCGGCGAGGTCGCCGCCGCCAACGACCTGGAGCGAGGCCAAGATTACATCGTGGGCCGCTATCTGGTGGGCGACGCGGTGGGCCTGCGCAACTTCGGCGATAACATCGAGCGGCTGACGACCACCGACCTGTTCGGCGAGCCGACCGGTCTGGACCTGCGCGAATTGGACGATTTCGCGCTGGTGGTGGTCATCGCCGAGCGTGCCGACCGCCTGCGCGCCTGGGCAGAGCAGGTCGCGCCGCAGTTGAACGCGCCGCTGCTGGCCGTCACCGGGGCCGGGGCCGCGCCGCTCTCCGAGCCGTACATCGCCGCTGGCGACACCGCCGCCGGGATGCTGGTGGGCTACCGCGACGGCTACACCTATAACCAGATGCTCGACCGCCAGATGGGGTTGTTTGTGCCGACAGCCACCCCCACGCCGACCGAGACGCCGACGCCAACCGAAACGCCGACAGCGACCGTCACCAACACGCTGGAACCGGGCGCGCTGCCACCGCCGACCAGCACACCAGCGCCAACCGACACACCGACGGACACCGCCACGCCAAAACCGAGCGAGACGCCGCTGCCGACGGCCACGCCGACCGATACCGCCACGCCGACGGCGACATCGACCAGCACGCCAACGCCGACGCCCACACCGGAGCCGGTGACGCTGGGAACGGTCATCGCCGACAGCCGCGTGAACGTGCGCAGCGGTCCCAGCACCAACGCGGGTGCTGTCGCCTCACTGGGACCAGGCGAACAGGTCATCGTCCTGGGAACCAACGACGACGAGAGCTGGTTCGAGATCGTCCTGCCGGACGGCGGGACGGGCTGGGTGGCCGCTTTCCTGATCGAGACGCAGATCATCACCGACCCGGCCACGCTCACGCCGCAGCCGGAAGCGCGCCGCGCCGAAACCCTGAGCCGTCGCATCCCGGCAGCGAGCGACAAGCTGCGCCAGGATGAGCCGGAGCTGACGCCCGAAGTCACCGCCGAGCCGGGCGAATTGGTGGCGGTCGTCGCGCCGCCGCGCGAGCGCCAGGACGAACGCTGGTACAGCATGACGGCGGGCATTGTGATTATTGTGCTGGTCATCGCCATTGGCAACGTCATCAGTCTGCTGCGGGCGCTGGGCCGCCGCCGTAACCGCTGAGAAAGGATCGGCCTCACATGGAAGAAATCGGCCTCTGGGCAGGCTTCATCCTCACGCTGATGGTGTTCAGCTACCTGCTGGGCGATAACTTCCTGTACCGGCTGGCGGTGTACGCTTTCGTCGGCCTGACAGCGGGATACATCGCCATCGTCACCGTCGAGAGCGTGCTGCTGCCCTGGTTCGACCGTACCGTACTCAGCGATGAGCCGCTGGCGATTGGCCTGGGCCTGCTGCCGGTGCTGGCCGGACTGCTGCTGTTGTTCAAGTCGTCGGCACCGCTGGCCAGGCTGGGCAACCTGGGCATCGCCTTTGTTATCGGCGTGGGGACGGCGGTGGCGCTGGTCGGCGCGCTGACCGGCACGCTCCTGCCACTGTCGGCGGCGACGATCCAGGCGGGCGAGGGCGACACCCTCAACGCCGTGCTGATCTTTATCGGCGTCGCCAGTTCATTGATCTATTTCCAATACGTCGCCCGGCGCCGCCCCGATGGCACAGTGCGCCGGGGCCGGTTGGTCGGCGCGATTAGCTGGGTGGGACAGGGTTTTATCGTGGTGACGCTGGGCGCGCTGTACGCCGCCGCCATTCTGACCAGCCTCACCATTTTCAGCGAGCGCCTGGCCTTTGTGCTGGAGCGGGTTCTGGGAGGTTAGCATGGTGGATCAGTACGGAAGCTCGCTGCTGGCGGTCGATTTTGGCAGCGTGCGCACGCGGGCGGTGCTCATTGATGCGGTGGACGGCGTCTACCGCCTGGTCGCCCGTGCCGACAGCCGCACCACCGACGGCTTCCCGGTCAACGACCTGATGGTAGCCTTTGAACGGGTCACGCGCCAGCTCAACCAGACGACCAATCGCCGCTTCACCGCCGATTCCGGCCTGCTCATCATGCCGGAACAAAGCGACCGCAGCGGCGTCGATCATTTTGTGCTGACGGCCAGCATCGGGCGACCGCTGCGCGCCGTACTGGTGGGGCTGGTCCCGGAAGTGAGCGTCGCCAGCGCCCTGCGCGCCGCCGCCGGCACCTATATCGAGGTCGCGGGCGTCCTCAGCCTGGATGATGCCCTGGACGACGAAGCGCGTCTCAACCTGATTCAGACATGCTCGCCGGACGTGATACTGATCGCCGGTGGCACCGAGGATGGCGCCCGGCAGGCCGTGCTGCGCCAGGCCGAGACCGTGCAGATGGCGGTCGCCCTCATGCCGGAGCAGCGCCGCCCGCTGATCGTCTATTCGGGCAACAGCGCCCTGGCCAGCGCCATGCACGACCTCTTCGACGGGGTGGCCGTGCTGCTGGTAGCCGGTAACGTGCGCCCCTCACTGGAGCGCGAAAACCTGGATGCGGCGCGGGCACAGCTTGCGCGGGCCTTTGACCGCTACAAAGAACGCCAGCACCAGAGCCTGGCGACCATCGCCGCCATGAGCAGCGGCGGTCTGCTGCCCTCGGCACAGAGCCATATCATCCTGGCCGAGTACCTGGGCCGCGTGCTGAACGGCAGCGCGATGGTGCTGGATGTCGGCAGCTCGACGGCGACGCTGGCCTACCACGACGGCAACCGCTCGGTGAGCAGCATTCGCACCGACCTGGGTCTGGGTCACAGCGCACCGGCGCTCTTGGAGACAACCGGAGTCGCGGCGCTGCGCGAGTGGCTGCCCTTCGAGTGCAGCGCCAGCCGCCTCAAAAACTACGTACTCAACAAATCCCTGCGCCCGGCGACCATCCCGGCCACCATCGATGACCTGTACATCGAGCACGCGCTGCTGACGTGCGGCGTGCGCGCCATGCTGGCCCAGGCCAACCCGGAATGGGAGACGATCGCACCGCAGCCGGAAGTGCTGATTGTGGCCGGAGCAGCCCTCACCGGCACGGGCAATCCCGGCTACGACGCGCTGCTGGCGCTCAACGCGGTGCAGCCAGCGGGTGTCACCGTCCTCAAATCCGATCCTTACGGGCTGGTGCCCGCGCTGGGCGCTGTCGCTGGCAGCTATCCGGAGATCGGCGTGCAGCTCATCGACGAGGAAAACCTGGTGCCACTGGGGACGTGCTTCAGCGTGAGCGGCCAGCCGCGCCAGGATCGGGTGGCGGTGCGCGTTAAAATCACGCTGGCCAGCGGCGAGGTCAGACAGGCGACGGTCGACGGCGGCCATCTGTGGACGTTCCCACTGCCCGCCGACCAGAATGCCCGCGTCAGCATTCGCTGCGCGCGCGGCCTGAAGATCGGCGGAAAATCGCGGCTGAAGCTGACAATCAGCGGCGGCGCGGTGGGTCTCATCATCGACGCGCGCGGGCGTCCGCTGCTGACAGGCGCCGACGCCGAGACACGCTCGCGCCGTCTGCCGTTGTGGGTGGGCGAGATGACCGGCACCACGCCCATCAGCATTCCGCCGTCATGGCTGGAACCCATCGCCGAGCCGGACGACTCCGGCCAGGAAGCAGAGCCGGCACGCAAGCGCAAAGACCGCGACGCCGACAAAAAGAAAAAGAAAGACCGCAAATCGAAGAAAAATGAACCAGCGGCGGGATCGCCCTTCTCCGACGACGAACTCGACGAACTGCTGGACGATGACGACGAACTGAAAGAGCTGCGCAATGTACTATCCTGACCAGCGTTACGCCTCGCCGCTGACGATCATCCGGCGCGAGTGTCGCCTGCCGGAAGAGGCCAGCGGCAGTGTCAAACTGAAAGTCAGCGCCGGTGAACGGGTAGACGTGCGCGATATCGTCGCCACCGGGTCGCGGCCCGCGCCCTACATTATCATCGAAGCGGCGCGCTTTTTCGGCCTGCGCCGCCCACAGGACCTGGACAAACTGGTGCGCATGAACCTGGGCGACCGCGTGGAGGCCGGGCAGGTTATCGCCGGTAAAAGCCTGACTCGTGGCAAGCGGCTCCTCAGCCCGGTGACCGGCTACATCGCCTATATTGGCGACGGGCGCATCATCATGCAGGAGATGGCGGAGACGATTTCGCTGGAAGCCGGTGTACGCGGGCGGGTGGCCGCCATCGAGGAAGATCGCGGCGTCAGCATCGACGCGGTCGGCGCGCAGATTCAAGGCGTGTGGGGCAACGATCGCAGCGTCATCGCCACGCTGGAAATGATGCCGGAAGCAGGCATTCAGACGATTACCAGCAACTCACTGGAGACGCGCTTTTCCGGCGCCATGCTGGTGACCCGCAATCCATTAACAGCGGAGATGGTTCAGGTCATCGCCGAACAGGATTTCGCCGGGATCATCGCGCCCAGCATGGACGCAACCCTGCTGGAGGCTGTGCTGGCGCTGCGTGGAGCCGTCATATTGATCGACGGTTTTGGCGATATGCGCATGAGCGCGGCGGTCTATAATTTGCTGGAGAGCTTTGCCGGGTATCAGGTGACGGTGGACGCTAACCAGCCAAATCGCTGGGAAAGCCGTTACCCGGAAGTCATCATCAACCTGCCAGCCAACACCGAAGAACGACCGTCACGCCCCAGCGGACTGCTGGCGCTCCGGCCTGGCATGAGCGTCCGCGTGACCCGCGAACCGCACCTGGGCGCTACCGGTCGGGTGACCAAAATACCCAAAAATCCAACTCGACTGCCCAATGGCTTGCGCTTACCCTGCGCTCAGGTAGAATTAGTCATAGGGGAGACCGTCTTCGTCCCATTAGCCAACCTGGAACTGCTGGGACGCTAGGCGTCCTGCGCTGGACCCTGCCGACAAGGAGAGATGCAGCATGTCTAGAGATGATGAATTCGATTTTGACGACGATCTCTTCGGCGATGACGAAGACGAATCTGGTGATGACGGGTTGTTCGAGTTCGAGGACGACGAAACCATTGGTGACCTGGACAGCCTGGAAGACTTCGACAACGCGGACGATGACGATCTGCTGATGGACGACGAAGAAGAAAGCACCGGCCCCAGTCGAACCTTTATCATTCTGGCGGTGGCGCTGATTATTATTTTCATCGCTGGCCTGGGCTTTCTGTTCGTACTGCTCACCCGCGATACGGGACCATCCGAGTTTGAGATGACCGAAGAGGCGATTGTCGCGTTCAACAACACCCAGCAGGCATTTCTGGAGTTGACCCAGACGCAGGCACCGCTGGACGCCATCGCCACCGAGACGCAGGTCGCCATCGACGCTGTGGCGAGCGAAACCGCCGCCGTGCTGTCTACACAGGAAGCGGAGGAACTGGCTCTGGCGATGACCGCCGAGGCAGAAATTGCCGCCACGCAGACCGCCGAGTCTGCTGCCACGCCCACGCCCAACGAGCTGGCGCTGCTGCAAACCCAGCAGGCCGAGAACCTGACGGCGACCGCCGACGCGCTGCTGCTGCCGGAGGAAACGCCCGATGTACGGCCTCCGGTTACCGGTGCCGACGCCGCCCTGACGGCGACCGCCATCGCCGAGATTCTGCTGGCGGCGCCAGACGAAGAGGCCACGCCTACACAGGAAGCGGCTATCGGTGGGCCGGGCGATCCGGTAGCGACAGCTCCGCCGGTCGCCCTGCCAGACACAGGCGTATTCGACGATTTCAGCGGCAACCAACTGGGTCTGCTGATGCTGGCGATTGTCGGGCTGGTGGGTGTCATCTTCGGCGCGCGCCGCCTGAGAGCCACCAACAACCGGCGCTAGGACACTGTAAAGCGACAACTTAATCATAAGCTGCTTCGCGCCGCCTCGCCTGGTTCACCTGGGCGGGCGCGGCGCATTTTTGATTCATGAGGACGAAAGTCAGCATCATGCAGGCGACATTGTGCAATAATTTACTTTCTTCAAACGCACAATCTAGGCCAACTGCATTATACTTATAGTAATGACTTGTCTAGTTATACTATTGATAAAATTACGCAAATATATCAGGTTGTGTTTTTAGCACATTCAACGCAAGCTACAGGAGTCTTTTACATGAGACACGGTTTTTTCATCGCCGCCACTGTACTATTTCTTATCAGCGGCTTCTTCATGGGTCGGACGCCACCATCTGCCGAAGCTCAGGAGCTTCCTGGCAGCATCACCGTTGTTAAAAGCGTAGCCTTTGGTGACACCTCAGCAGTATTCGATATGGGGTTTTTTGTGCCACCTTCGCTCGATCTCGACACATCATTCCAGTTGGCAGATGGCGGGTCGCGTACGTTCGCCGAACAGGAACCCGGTACTTACGCGGTAGCCGAGGACTACAAAGACGGCTGGCAGCGCATCACGGCAGCCGACGTAAGCTGCACGTCAGAAGGCGGCAGCACGTTCTCTTTTGCCGACGACCCCAGCCGCCAGCGCAGCGGCATGATTGTCAATCTGGCGGCGGGCGACGACGTCACCTGTACGTTCACCAACCGGCAGGAATCCGGCAGCCTGACGGTGGACAAAGTGGTGAACTGGAACGGCAATGATCCGCTGTCGCCTGCGCCCAGCTTTGAAATCTGCGTGAGTGGGCCGGATTCGTATTCGTCGTGCTTCAACCTGAGTGACGGCCAGAGCAACCCGCTCACCGGCCTGCTGCCGGGCACCTACAACGTCACCGAAACCGACCCCGGCTCAGACTGGATCGTCAGCGGTGGGGGCAATGTGACGGTCATCGCCAATGAGGCCGCCACCAGCACCATCACCAACACCTATAATCCGCTGCCACCGGATCCGGACCCGGTTACGGCCAGCGCCGTCTGTGATGGCGACGATCTGCTCATCACCTGGAGCGGGCCAACCGGCTGGAATTACACAGTGAACTGGGGCATGGTCGCCGCCCCACCGGGCGCGATGGCCGTCAGCCCAAGTGGCAGCGAGCCGGTGGCCAGTTCGCCGTACCGACTGACTGGCCCCGGAACCTGGAACAACGTGAACTTCGTGGGTTCTGAAGTCGGGGGACCTGGCTTAGAGGTGGTTAATCTGGGTGACTTCACCTGTGAGACGGGGGGCGATCCCACACCAACGCCAGAACCGGAGCGCATTTACCAGTGCACGTTTGATGGTCGCCTGAACGACGACTTCTGCGGCTATCCCATCGCGGTTTACCGTACAGCCGATGGATACAGCATCTACGCCATCGACCCGGACACAGCCGAGGGCACGCTGGTCTTCGAGGTGATGAGCGCCAGCGGCGAGGCCCAGCTTCTGGCCGAGGGTGTCCACAGCTTCACCAACCAGCCCATCGAGGTCTATCTGCTGGCGAACGGTGATATTCAGATCAACACGTTCTACGCCGACGGCAAGCCGTATATCTTCGTCATCAGCAGCAGCGGCAACTATCACCTGGCGCGTTAAGCGCGCTGAAGAACCAGCAACACGGCGGCGCGGGTCTGTGATCGGACTCGCGCCGTTTTTGTTTGCCTGCGCGTTAGCATGAGTTTTCAAACAATTTTCGTAAAGTATTTACCAATTTCGTAATCCCTTATGATTGCCGGATTAGAAACACTCTATACTCGTGATAAGGCAAATGTGGTTATGCTGTCATACAGAACCATCGGCAACATTAGCGCAATTGCACTTACCTTCAAATGGCAGTAACAGGAGGGCAGACACAATGCAGCAGCGTTACCTTTTCATCCTGGTAAGTGTACTCCTGATTGGCGCGTTTATGGTTGGCGTGTCGAATCAAACGACGACGGCGATTGAGGTTAATGGAAACGAGGAGGTCGAAGCCAGCGCCGCCTGCGACGGCGATGATCTGGTCATCACCTGGACTGGCCCGGACTACTATGTTTACGCTGTGAGCTGGGAGGAGCCTATTGCAGCATCGCCCCCCAATGGCGCGCTGCTGGCCGATGTCCCGTCTGGCTACGATGGGGACGTCACATCGCCGCATCGCCTCACCGGCCCCGGAACCTGGCTTGGTGTAGCTCTTTCCTACGAGTTGGTTATGAGGACCGCGCCAACCTTAGAGAGATCAGAGCCAAGCGGAAGGGGACGCATCGGACAAGTCGAGTTGGGTGACTTCACCTGCCCGGAACCCGGGCCTGAGCCGGTCTACGGCTGCACGTTTGATGGCCGCCTGAACGACGACTTCTGCGGCTATCCCATCGCGGTTTACCGTACAGCCGATGGATACAGCATCTACGCCATCGACCCGGACACAGCCGAGGGCACGCTGGTCTTCGAGGTGATGAGCGCCAGCGGCGAGGCCCAGCTTCTGGCCGAGGGTGTCCACAGCTTCACCAACCAGCCCATCGAGGTCTATCTGCTGGCGAACGGTGATATTCAGATCAACACGTTCTACGCCGACGGCAAGCCGTATATCTTCGTCATCAGCAGCAGCGGCAACTATCACCTGGCGCGTTAAGCGCGCTGAAGAACCAGCAACACGGCGGCGCGGGTCTGTAATCGGACTCGTGCCGTTTTTGTCTGGCGCCCGCCGCTGGAATTGCGCCAGGGGAATACTCGTGATAGGCTGAAAGTGTATAGCGGTTCCCACGAGCATAAACAACTATGAAGCTGACAAAACTCCACCCCCACCAGCAGATTACCGGACTCAGCGGACTATCGGTACAGGACTTCTGGATATGGGCCTATGCCGATCTGCTGACGGGCAGCGTGCGCAACGCTTTCGCCGAGTTTATGGTTGGGTTTGCTCTGGGCAGCCTGGCTCAACCGCGCGCCTGGATTCAGCGGCGCGGGCTGCCCTATCGCGGATGCCGCATCGACGTGCGCGCCGCCGCCTATGTTCAGAGCGAACCGCAGGAGCGCCCCTCGCGCATCCGCTACGACATCGGCAGCGGACCGGCTCCGGACGAGGCCGACCCGTCAGTAGATGTGTTTGTGTTCTGCCTGTTCGCCTGGGACGACTACATCGACAAGGACGCCGCCCGCAACGCCATGATCGACAGCGCCAACTGGGTCTTTTTCGTGGTGCCGGCGGCAGCGGTGACCGCCGCCCGCGCCGATCAGAAGATGGTTGGCCTGCGCTGGCTGCACCAGCACGCCACCGGCGGACCGGTGCCATTCGCCTTTTTGCAGGACCGCATCGACTTCACGCTGGGGGTCGATAACTGATGTTATACCGCCCGCGAAAGGCCGCCAGAACGTGAAAACGTTGATTATCGGCGATATTCACGGCTGTTACCGCGAGCTGCTCGATCTGCTGGACCGCGCCGCGCTGGCCAAAAACGACCGGCTGATCGCCATCGGCGACATCGTCAATCGCGGGCCGGATTCGCGGCGGTCGCTGGCTTTCTTCCAGAAGCGCCCGCCGCAGCGCGCCTTCAGCATCATGGGCAACCACGAACACGGCCACATCCAGGCCCATGAGCGCGGCAAGCGGCGTCCGGCGCTGTCGCTGCTGCTGGCGCGCTGGCAGTTCAACGACAGCTACGCCGACGCCATCGCCTACATGAAGCAGATGCCGCTGTATCTCGACCTGCCAGAGGCGCTGCTGGTGCATGGCTATATCGAGCCGGGTATCCCGCTGCACAAGCAGAAGCGGCGCGTGCTCATCGGCACCAACAAAGCTGAAGAGCAACTGGCGAGCAAATATGACCGGCCCTGGTACGAACTCTACGACGGCGACAAGCCGCTGATTGTCGGCCACCGCGACCATGCCGGTAACCAGCAGCCGTTTGTTTACCGCGATCACGTCTACGGCATCGACACGCGCTGCGTCTATGGCGGCAGCCTGACCGGTCTGCTGCTGCCGGACTTCAAACTGATCTCGGTGCCGGCACGCCGCGATCACTGGGAACGCACGCGCACCTATTACCTCGACCTGCGCGAGCTGGCCAATCCACCCGACACAGAGTAAGGACACAGTTAAACCGATGAAACTCGCCATTCAGGAAAATCTGCTGCCGGGCGATACCGCGCTGCGCCGCCTGGAAAACGCGCGCGCCCTGGGCCTGGACGGTGTCGAATACGACGCCGGCGGTCTGGGGCCGGTGCGCCTGCCGGAGATCGCCGCCGCGCTGCAAATGCTCAACATGCGTGCTGCCGCCGTGTACGCGGGCGGTGTGCATCTGATTCACCCGGATTTCGACGCGCGCGAGGCGGCCATCGTGCAACTGCGGCAGGCGATGACCGACGCCCTGGACCTGGGCGCGCGCGGGGTCGTCTTTGTGCCGCACCGCCCGGATACGCCGCGCCTGCCCGACCTGCGCCCGCTCAAAACACCGGTGGAGATGGAAGTCGATCTGCTGGTCAAGCAGCTAAAGACCACCCTCTCCGACCTGGCTTACGCCCTGGGCGCGGAGCTGTACCTGGCTCCACGCAATCGCTACGAGACGCACCTGGTCCGCCGCATGGAGCAGGCCGCCGTCATCCTCAGCCGCAACAAAGACCACCCGCACATCAAAATCGCCGCTGACCTGTTCCACGCCGCGCTCGAAGAACAGAGCCTGCCCGAAGCGCTGGCAGCACACGCCGCGCAGACCGGTTACGTGCGGCTGGCCGACCACAACCATCGCCTGCCCGGCGACGGTCACACGGATTTCGCGGCGGCGCTGGGCGCGCTGAAGCAGGCCGGTTATGACGGATGGCTGACGATCGCCGCCGCCCCGCCAGATCACAACACCTGGAACATGGACGAACTGCGCGCCAGCATCCACATGCTGAAACGTACCATCACCACCTGAACGCCAACAGAAGTCGTAAACGAAAGGCAATCGTATGTATGGCAAGGTGACCCTTACCGCGCTGGGTCTGGCGCTGGCGCTGCTGACGCTGGCCGTCCTGCGCGTACCCGCTGTCGAAAGCGAAACAACGACCGACTCAAAATCACCAGCGGACCTGCGCGCACTCATCGAGACTTATGTCGAGCAGGGGCACACGCTGTCGCTGCACTTCCACGAGCCGCTGTTCCCCGGCGAGAGCTTCGCCGAGGTGAGCGCGGGGCGCGTCTACGCCGGAGATGATTACGTGTGCATCACCGAGGGCTGGAATGACGACACGCGCCATCGCTGCACGCCTTTTCATAATCTTATTAGCGTGAGCTTCGTTACCGCAGGCCGCCCTTAAGCCGTATCTCATGCGTGGTGTCTATAATTCACGAGCAAAAGCAATTGATTCCCGCGAGGGGGTCAGAGACTCCCTGACTCCTTCAGGCGTTACGAATTAAAGGACAGACACCATGTGGCGATTATTGGCGCTGGGCGCGCTGGTGATAGCGGTAGTGATAGCCGGTTTCAGCCTGGTAGAAGGCGGCGGCGACGAGGTGACAGCGACGGCCATGATTCCCATGCCGGACGCCGACCTGACCGGGTTCGCGCGCGCGGTCGATAGCTGGGACTGGCAGTTCCCGCGCAATCACGGCGCGCACAACGATTTTCAGACCGAGTGGTGGTATTACACCGGCAATCTGCGCGATGACGACGGACGGCGCTTCGGCTTTCAGTTCACGATTTTCCGCCGGGCCATCAGCCCCAGCGACAACAGCAGCGACTCCGAGTGGCGCACGCGCCAGGTGTATATGGCGCACTTTACCGTCAGTGACCTGGATAATGAGCGATTTTTACACGAAGAGCGTTACAGCCGGGGCGCGGGCGATCTGGCCGGGGCGCAGCCCAATGACTTCCAGCCGGACGCCGATTATCGCGTGTGGCTGGAAGACTGGCAGGTGTTCGCCGAAAACGACGACGCGACCGTTTTCCACATCGACGCCCACAGCGCCGACTTCGGCGTGAATCTGCGGCTGGAGCAGTTGAAGCCGCCCGCGCTCCAGGGTTACGATGGCCTCAGCCCCAAAAGCGCGGAGCCGGGCAACGCCAGTTATTACTACACGCTGTCTCGTCTGGAGACGGCGGGCACGCTGACCATCGGCGGTGAGGATTTCACCGTCAGCGGCTATACGTGGAAAGACCACGAATTCTCGACCAGCGCCCTGGGCAGCGATGCCGAAGGCTGGGACTGGTTCGGGCTGATCTTCGACGATGGCCGCGAGATGATGATCGGCCACATTCGGCTGGTGGACGGCGGCAGAGAGCCAGCGTTTGGCGGCCTGCTGATCGACACGGACGGCAGCACGCGCTATCTGCCAGCGGAGACGTTCGCCATCGAAGCGACAACCACCTGGGAGTCGCCGCACACGGGCGCGATTTACCCGGCAGGCTGGCAGGTGACCATCGACGGGGCGGCGCTGGGAGCGGCTGACGACATGATGTTCAGCATCACGCCGCTGATGGCCGACCAGGAACTTAACAGCGGCGACATCGCCTACTGGGAGGGCGCGGTGCGCGTCGACGGCGACGTGACCGGCTACGGCTACGCCGAACTCACGGGCTATGTCGATGTGATGACCGGGCGCTTCTAACGCGGCACAAGCCTTGCATAAAAAACCGGGGCAGCTCACACTGAGCCGCCCCGGTTTTGATTCTGCGGATTGTCGATTTAGCGTCCCAGCGCGGCGCGGATGACCGCGCAGGCCCGACACTGGCCGTCTGGCCGGACGATAGCGTAACCCGCCTGCGGATCGTCGCCGTAGTTGGTGAAATCCACATTCCAGATGATGAACAGCCGCACCTGACCGCTGTTACGCGCCAGCGTGACCGCCTGCCCCAGCCATTCGGCCTGCTGCTGCGCCGTCACGTTGGCGGCCCAGGCGAAGTTCGGCGGCAGCGGACCGTAGCCCTCAGGCGACAGGTAGCCGATCTCGGTGAAGCACAGCGGACGGCTGGGGAACGTCCCCGAATACAGGCTGACCATCGTCGGATAGTAACGCGAGTAGTGCGTGCCGTTGCCACGCGGATCGCCGGAGCGGGCCGTCGGCGGCAGGATGCCCTCGTTGTAGTGAATGCCGACGCAGTCCATGTAGTTAGCGGCCCCGGCAGCGGCCATCTCGCGGATGAAGCGGTCGTCGTTGACGACGCGGCCAGGGAAGGCAGCCTCAGCGCCGGTGGGCGCGGGCGCGCCGCTGATGACCATCGTGTTGGGGTTGGCCGCTTTGATGGCGTTATACGCCGCGCGCAGCATCTCGGTGTAGGCCGCGCCGCTGATCTGCCCGGCTGGCCACTGCCGGTCGATGTTCGGCTCGTTCCACACTTCGATGG
Source organism: uncultured Anaerolineaceae bacterium (assembly GCA_964639225.1). Classification (GTDB taxonomy): domain Bacteria; phylum Chloroflexota; class Anaerolineae; order Aggregatilineales; family Phototrophicaceae; genus CAZXCK01. The sequence goes on from CAZXCK010000015.1 coordinate 22,408, forward strand.
CATCCACACCCAGCGCGGCGACCTGGCCAACGAACGTCGCGTATTCCTGGATGTACTGCTGGCGGTTGGCGCCGAGCTGCCCCGGGTCGCCGGTGATGCCCAGCAGCAGCTTAAAGCCGTTGGCGCGCGCCTGGTCGATGAGGCCCTGGGCGACGCTCGGCGGCTGGCCCTGCTGCCAGACGAGCTGCTTCTTGACCCACGTCATGCCGGTGTTGCGCATCAGGTCCGGGAAGCGGAAGTCCTGGACATGCCCGCCTAGTTCAAAGCCGCCGGTCATGGGCGGCGGATCCACTGGAGGCGGTGGGGCCGTCGGCTGTGGATCACCGGGGTCAGGGGTCGGCCCTGTGCCGCCGGGAATGGTCAGCACCTGACCGGCAAAGATCAGATTCGGGTTGGCGATGCCGTTAGCAGCGGCCAGCGCCTGGAAGGTCGTGCCAAAACGCCGGGCGATTGCCGCCAGCGTATCGCCGCGCACCACCGTATACGTCGACGGAACATCCGGTGACGGCGTGGGAGTGGGCGGCTGCGGTGGCTGCGGTGGCTGCGCCCCGGTGGGAATAATCAACTGCTGGCCAGCGAAGATCAGATTCGGGTTGGGGATATTGTTAGCGGCCTGGATGGCGGCGATGCTGACGTTGTAACGCAGCGAGATACGGAACAGGTTCTCGCCGCGCTGGACGACGTGAATCGTCTGGCCTTCCGCAGCCGGCTGATCCTGAGCCAGAGCCGGTGTTGTGGTCGCGGTGCTGAGTGTGAAAACAAATATCATTAAACTCAAAACAAAAACAAGGCGACGTATCATTCGAGGCTTCCTTTCGTGTCGGTGAGCGCAGTGCCCGGTCGATTAATATTAGTTTATCATGAGTCACGAAATCGTGCAGAACGCGAATCCTGCGCTGGCTGTGGGTCGCTTGCACACAGATAGGCGAATGGGGTAACATGCAGCATAACAACTGCCCACCATAAGGAGGCAATCACATGGGAGAAATCACTCGCCAAGAGTTGATCCTCGCGCTGATCGGCGCGGAAAAACCCCGCCTGGCCGGGGTCGATCTGAGCAAGCTGGCGCTCAACCGGCTGGACCTGGAAAACGCCAACCTGCGCGGCGCGACCCTTCAGGCCGCCAATCTACAGGAGGCGATCCTGCGCTCCACCAACATGACCGGCGTCAACATGACCGGCGCTCAGGCCCCTTACGCCGATTTCAACGCCGCCAACCTGACAGCGGCCAACCTGACGCTGGCCAACCTCACCGGGGCGCGCCTGACCAACGCCAGCCTGACGAACGCCAACCTCAACGGCGCTAACCTGACGAACGCCAATATGCGTGGCGCGCGCGTGGAAGGCGTGCGCTTCGACAACGCGACCATCTGGCCGGATGGCAAAAAAGGCACAGCCGGCAACCCCGGTGATTACGTCTGAGTGGCATATACGGGGAGCGCTGGCTGGCGCTCCCCGCGCTTTCCCCATCATCTCCCCACGCCTGTCCTATACTCACCTGTATAGCCCGATAGCACTATCGACCAGGCTTGCTTTTCTCGTTACACTGGAGTTACAGGCTTTTAACTTTCCTATATTGTCTGTTATTCCGCTAAGGAGACCTCATCATGCGTGCCGTCATCGCTCGTGACTTTGCCCCCGTCATCGTAGACCTTCCCACGCCAGAGCCTGGCCCGGACGAGCTGCTGGTAAACGTGCGGGCGACTGCTCTCAACCGGGCCGATGTGCTGCAGGTGCGTGGCAAGTATCCACCACCGCCCGGCGCACCGGACACACTGGGCCTGGAATTCGCCGGCGATGTGCTTCAGGTGGGCGAAAACGTCACCAACTTCGCGCCCGGTGACCGGGTGATGGCCCTCGTGGCTGGTGGCGCTTATGCGGAGCAGGCCGTCGTCCATGCCGGGCACGCCATCCCTATCCCCAAGGACTTCACCTACGAGGAAGCCGCCGCCATCCCAGAGGCGTTTGTCACCGCGTACAGTAATCTGCTGCTGATCGGCGGCCTGCGCGAGAGCCAGCGTGTGCTGATCCACGCCGGGGCCAGCGGTGTGGGGCTGGCCGCCACACAGATCGCCAAGCTGGTTGGCGCGCAGGTGTTCGTCACCGCAAGCGCGAGCAAACACGACGCCTGCCGTGCAGCCGGCGCCGACATGACCATCGATTACCAGACGGAGAACTTCGCCGCGCGTATTCTGTCGGAGTATCCGGGGGTGGCGCTGGTTCTTGACACAGTGGGCGCGCCCTACTGGGAAGACAACCTGCGCGTGCTGGAAAAATGGGGCAGGCTGGTCATCATCGGTTTGCAGGGCGGCTCGTCGAGGACGGTCAACTTTGGCACCATCATGCGCAAACGGCTGACGATCACCGGCAGCACGCTGCGCGACCGCTCCAAAGAACGGAAAACAAACCTCATCGTCGATTTCGCAGCCTGGGCCATGCCACATTTCACCGCGAGGACACTGCGCCCGACGGTGTGGCGTGTGATGACGCTGGACGAAGTGGAGACCGCGCACCAGCTCATGAAGGACAATGCCAACGCAGGCAAGATTGTGCTGCGGGTGTGAGCGCGGTCAGTCGGTGGCGGCGTGTGTCACTGGTGGTTCGATGACCGCCGGCACAATCTCGCTGATAACCGAACGTGGCTGCGGATCGCGCACCACGAACAGCAGCAGCAGCGCGGTCACCAGTCCCGCGCCCCCGGCCAGCGCGAAGGTGAAAGCAAAACCGAACACATCGGCCAGCCAGCCGCCCACCAGCGGCGCGACGAGAGTCGCCGGGGCGATGAGCGTGTTGGTCAGGCCGATGTAATAAGGCCGGTTTTCCTCGTTACCGAATTCGAGCGTCATCGTCATGGCGATGGTCAGGATGGCCGGGTAGCCCAGCCCCGCCAGGATAAACGCGCCGATCAGCCAGTTGGCGCTCTGCGCCAGCATGGCGACCAGGGCGCTGGACGCCAGCATCAGCGCGCCCATCGCAAACACGCGCCGGTGCCCCACGCGGTCGCCCAGCCAGCCCAGGAACGGACTGGACACCGTCTGCGCCAGTGTGAGCATGCCAAACAACGCGCCCGCAGTCGCCTCTGAGATGCCGAACTCGCGCGTGCCGTAAATCGTGTAGAAAGCAACCGCCATCCAGGCCAGGTTAGCACCCACCCGTGCCAGCATAAATACCCAGACGTTAGCATCACCGCGCAGAATAGTCCGCATCTGCATCCAGGCCAGGCGGCGCGTCTCGCGGCGAGGCAGCACCGGCGTGGCCAGCGTGCGCTCTGGTTCGCGCGTCCAGGCCAGGAAGCCCCACGAGATGGTCATGAGTATGGTGGTCGCCGCGAAGCAGGCGGCGAAGTTATATGGATAGGGCAGCGCCACCAGTAGAAAGCCCGCACCGAACGACCCCACCGCTTTGAACAGGCTGGCCCCCGCGCTCTGCGTACCCCAGAACGTACCGCGCCGGTTAACCGGGATGATGTGAGCGACCATGCTCTGCCAGGCGGTGGCGGTCAGGCCGCCGCCGATGGCCTGCCAGCACAGCAGCAGAAAGGTCAGCGCCAGCGTGACCTGTGCGCCCAGCACCGGCAGCAGCAGCGCCACCAGCGCCAGCACCAGATAGGGCCAGCGTTCGTGCAGCGTCATGCGCAGCACCATCGGCAGAAAACGCCGCAGACCGGCGACACGCTCCGCTGTCAGAATCTGAGGTAGCTGCCAGCCAACGAGCTGCACCGACGCAATCAGTCCGATGAGCGTGGTGCTGTCGGTCAGTGTATCCACGAACAGCGGTACGACCGTCACGCTGGACGAAAAACCGAGACCAAAACCGAAAAAGCAGGCGTCGGTCAGGTTAACCGCAAAGTTATGCCTCACGTGGCGGTGGACATCCGGGTTGAGCATAGGGCCTCATTGTGTCTAAGTGGTGGGAATTTGTTTTTGTCAGCCGCCCTACTGTATACAGGATTCGAGCCGCTGACAAGCGTACCAATTCAGGCCGGTTGCGTTTGGGATTTGTTTTGCCAGAGTGAATTGGGAACAGTTTATAAATCTATTTTATAGTTGAAGTAGTAGGGGTTGTTCAAACTGTGCATAACTTTCATCGCTGGCCGGGGCTGGCGATATATATCGCACGGCGTCTGGTGATAACCCAACACCACGCGAGGCCATAACCCAAGCCAATGTTAAGACCTGCGATAGTTGGGATATAGTTTTATACAGGCTGCTGTGCAGAACTATCGACATATGCACAGGCGATTCGGAGCCTGCAAAATGGCATTTCCCAACTTGGGAAATAGCTGGAGCCTTATCAACAGCCTGTCGAGACTTGTGCACAGGTTTTGCACAGACTTATGCACAGTCCAGGCGACTAACGCCCATCTTAACTGCGATAAACAGGGATAAAATGGCCTCTGTTTGGGATATGACCTGTGAAAACCGTGTGTTTATCCCAAGCAGATTGGGATAACGCGCATCGAGGCTAATTGAGGCGAATTTGGGATAAAAGTGACGTTCAGCGTCGGCTGGCGGGCCGCTGGCGGCTGTTGTCGTGGTGTTCGATGTGGCGCGCGTACTGGCCCAGCAGATGGGCCTGCACCGGAATCACCAGCGCGGCGAAGGCCACCCAGCCCACACACGGGATCAGCAGCAGCAGCGACGCACCCAGGTTGACGATCAGCGAGGTCAGCAGCCACTGCACGCTGATCGCGCCCAGGCTGGACGCCGTTCCCCACAGCCGCGACGTTTTGAAGAAGACTTTGTACGGGCTGCCCTGAGCGTAACGAACCGTCCCCACCGCCAGCACGGCCCAGGCGAAGGCGGTATACACCAGCACCAGCGGCAGCAGGCAGCACAGGAAGATCAGCGTCACATAGCTGCCGGTGAGGTCGCCGCCGAAGAAGCCGGGGACGGTCCACAGGCAGCAGCCGAGCAGCAGCAGCGGCAGATTGTAGTACAGTATCGCCGCCAGCAGACCGGCTCCGCGCGAAAAGAGTTCTTCATACTGGGTCCAGTCTGGCAGCGGGTAGGGCTTGCTCTGGCGCACCCTGCCGACGATGCCGACGGCGTAGCCCAGCAGCACGCACAGCGGCAGCAGACCGGCCAGCAGCAGCGGCATCAGCAGCACGGCAGCGAACGTCAGCACGGCGGCGATTGCCAGCTTGTTCACCCACAACGGATCGTCGAAGCTGTAACGCAGAGCACTGGACAGGTTCATGATGTGGTCCTCTGGTTGGTATCAGCCGCCGATAGAGACAGCCGCTGACTGGTCAGCCACGCACTGGCGGCCCGGCATCCTCTATCAAATCCAGATGGTCGAGCATTTCATCGGCGGTTATCTCGCCGAATTTCAGGAAGCGGACCATGCCCGCCGCGTCGATGACATACGTCGTCGGCAGCGCGGTGACCGGGTACAGGTCGGTCAGTTCCAGGTTTTCATCGAGCAGCACGGGAATGCCCTCGATGCCGATGCCGTCCAGAAATTCGCGAATCGCCTCGCCGCGCTCGCCCTGGTTGACGGCCAGCACCACCGCGCCGTCAGCGCCCTGGGCTTCCATAAACGCCTGGAACGCCGGTAGCTCGCGGACGCAGGGCGGGCAGTCCGTGCGCCAGAAGTTGAGGAAAACCGGTCTGCCGCTGAAATCCGACAGGCGCGCCGTATCACCGTCCAGCGTGGCCAGCTCAAAATCCTGCGCCTGCCAGTCGCGCAGTGTGCGCGACGACTGTAAAGCCGGGTCGTCCAGGCTGGCGCCGTTATCGCGCTCGATGAACAGCATTACGCTGGCGGCCACCAGTCCCATCAGTCCGGTAATCAGAAACAGCACCAGCGCCGGTGATACACCGCTGCGGCGTGGCGGCTCATTGGCGCTGGCTGGGGCGGGGTCGGTGTGTGGGTCAGTCATTATGTCAAAACGCTTTCTTGCTCATGTGTCTGTTTGCCCGATTGTTCGGATTTCATCACGGCACCCAGATAGGACTGCGCGCGTCGGTGTCGATCTGCACCAGGCGGCGCGTCTCCATGTTGTACGTCCAGACTTCGGTCGTGCCGTCGGCATAGACCTGTCCGGCATCGTCCAACTGCTGGAAGCGCTGCAACGCCAGCCGGTTGCCGTCCGGGTCCCAGCGGAAAAAGCCGTTAGCATAGCGCGGATCGACGATCAGCGGCGCGATGCTACCGGTCTCCGTATCGACCAGGTAGACCTGCGCGCCGCGTGTAAAACGCTCGTCGCGGTAGACGCGACCGATGGCGATAAAGCGCCCCTGCGGATTCCAGGCGGTGGCCTGATCGTCGGCGTCCTCGTTGGGGTCGGTCAGCGGGCTGAAAACGCCCGCGTCCAGGTCCGCCATCTGCAGATAAGCGCGCGTCATGGAGCCGTCGATAAGCATCTCCGGGTAGATCATACGCTCGCCATCTGGTGATAATGAGCCGACCTCGCCGAAATCGCTGGGGATGAAGGCCCAGGCGGAATCCGGCGGCGCGCCGAACTGGTTAACCAGGATGCCGTTGTTGCGGTTGTCGTAGAAAGCCAGCCGCGAGCCATCGGCGGACCAGCGCGGGCCATAGCCCACGATCTGATCGTCATCGACCAGCGGGTAAGTCTGCGGCGGGTTGGTCGTCAGATCGGCGATCCAGATGCGAATGGAGCCGGTCCCTACCGTTGGCAGGTTGCGGTTGAGCGCCACCCGCTGGTAGGCCACCAGTTCACCGCCGGGCCGGATGGCCGGCGCAGTACAATCGGCGTCCTGGGTGCGGCAGTTGGTCACCTGGGTTATGCGATTGGTGCGCAGGTCCAGCATATACAGGTCAGAAGCGCCCGCCTCAAAATCCTGCTCGGCATAGATGATGAAGTTGCCATCAGGACTCACATCGAAGTCAAAGACGCCGTCCGGGGCGAACGTCACCTGCTGCGCGCTGGCGGGGTTACTGGGGTCGGCGATCCACACATTGTAGACGTTGTCTGACCCCAGCTTGAGATAGGCGACACGCAGCGGCTCGTCACTGATGCCCAGTACCGCCGACAGACCGACGGCCAGCGCCAGCAGCATCGAGGTCACCAGCACCGTCAGGTCAAAACGAGTCAGTTGCGCGAAGCGTGCGTTAATGTTCATCGGTGGTGATCGTTACGGATACAGATACGGGTGTTCGGGCGTGTCGACGAAGGCGAAGTCGTCGAGATGCAGAATCGGCATGGCCGAGTCGCGGAACATGCCGCTGTAAAACGTGCCGCTGACCTCGACCCACTCGCCGATTTCTGGCTTTTCGCCGTCTTCCCAGCGCACCGGCATGGCGACGGGCGCGGCGTCGGCCACGCAGCAGCTCACGGTGAAGCGCGCCACCATGATGACATCGTCGGGAAAATCCGGCTCGTGATAGACAAAGCCGACAAAGTTAGCCTGCTCGCCGTCGAAATCCGCCGCGACGGGACTGGTGGCGAACACGCGCAGCCAGTCGAGGACGTTGCGTTCCAGCGGGGCTTTGACGAACACACTGGCGCTGGCCGGGTTGCCGCCTACGCTCAGGCTGACGGGGCCGCGAATGGCGTCCGCGCCCAGCGGTTGCGACGGGACCAGCGTGCCCAGCAGCAGCGGAAGGGCGGCGATAGCGATCATGGGCCAGGTGGTCGGCGTGCGCCCGACAATCGCAATCGGCGTCTGGCGGCGAAACTGCGCAATGGCGTTAGCCAGTCCCAGCAGGGCGAAGAGCGCCACCGCCACATAAGACAGCCAGGCGAAGCGCGCGTTGACATAGTTGCTCAGGTTGCCGCTGGCGATGTTATAGGCGAAGTACAGCGCCAGTCCCAGCAGCACCACCGCCTTGAAGCGCTCCAGCGTCGAGACGCCGGTGGGCGGCTGAATGGCGGGATATTCACGCAGGGAGTCACTTGTTTGCATGCTTAAACCTGTCGAATACTCTCACACAATCTTACACTAAAACTGAACAAACAGGTTCATCCACAGGCCGATGAGCATCGTCATCAGGAATGGCAGCAGGATGAGATAGAACACCACTCGCCGGTTGAAAACACCGAGGAACATCATGGCGCTCTTGATGTCCACCATCGGGCCGAACGTCAGGAAGGCGATCACCGAGCCGCCGGTAAACGTGCCGTAGAAGGCCAGCGCCAGGAACGAGTCCACTGTCGAGCACACGCTGAGGACAAAGGCCAGCGCCTGCATGACGATGACCGACACCAGCGGCCCCTCGCCGATGGCCAGCAGCACGTCCTGCGAGATGAAGGTCTGCATGCTGGCCGCCATCAGACAGCCCAGCACCAGAAAGCGGCCCATGTCGAAGAATTCGTCGCTGCCGATGCGCAGGCCGTTGTACAGCCGCTGGCGCACACTGAGTGTGCTGCGGGCTGGCACGGCGGTAAATCCGACGCTGCCGCCGGCTCCCAGCGGAACCGCGCTCATCGTCACCGGGCGTAGCACGTCCTGCGGGCGCGCCGTCAGCGCGAACAGCACGCCGATGGCGATGGCGACCACGATTGTAATCACAAAGCGGGCGATGAGGACCGTCCCCCAACCGAAGGCGATGTAGGTGCTCACCAGCACAATCGGGTTGACGACCGGCGCGGCCAGCAGAAAGGCCACCCCCACCGACATCGGCAGGCCCTTGGTGAACAGGCGCCGCGTCACCGGGACGACGCCGCACTCGCACACCGGGAAGGCGAAGCCCAGGAATGCGCCGAAGATCGTCGCCAGGATGGGGTTTCTGGGCGTAAGGCGCAGAATGTCCTCTTTGCTGACGAACACTTCCAGCAGGCCGCTGACGACCGTCCCCATCAGCAGAAAGGGCGCGGCTTCGATGAAGATTCCTAAGAAGCGCGTGCTGAAGATGCGCAGTGTGGCGGCAGGGTCGCCGCCGCTGTTGAAGGCGGCCCACAGCGCCGCCGCCAGGACCGACAGAATCAGCAGCCACACCCACAGCGCGCGAATGTGGCGCATCAGGTTGAGGCTGTTACCGGCGCTGCCACCGGTTTTGACTTCCGGCTCGACTTGCTGCATAACAACAACATCCGTTTATCATCACTGCGCGGTATGTTATCACAGCCAGCGCGGCGGCTCATAGAGTAATCGGTGAGCGCCAATCCGGCGATTCGGCTACGCTGGCGCGATATGCCGTCAGCGCGTTTGCCGCGTGTTTTCAGAATCCGGCTTGCACAGTGGACCCGCCGCGCTCATAATCAGGGGCGCAGTCTGTATACAGGCGGGGGCCAGTATGACGACCACCTTCTACATTTTTCATGGCGATGACAGCCTGGGCATCGACGACGCGCTGGCCAAACTACGCGCCGAGATGGGCCAGGACGCCAACGCCGACCTCAACACCAGCGAAATGGACGGCACCAGTGCCAGCGTGCCGGAGATCATCAACGCGGTGAGTTCGTTCCCGTTCCTCTCCGAGCGGCGGCTGGTGATCGTCCGGGGGCTGCTGGGCTGGCTCACGCGCAAAGGGGCGGGGCAGGCCGGCAAAGAGGCGCTGGCGCAGCTCGCCGAAGCCCTGCCCGCGCTGCCAGCGCATGCCCGGCTGGTGCTGGTCGAGCGCCAGGCGATCAACGCCAGCAACGCCATCATCAAACTGGCGGACAGCGACCCCAGCGGCTATCTCAGGACGTTCGGCGCGCCCAAAGACCCGACCGCCTGGATTACCCGGCGCGCCAAAGCCGAATACGGTGCCGCCATCGAACCGGCGGCGGCGGCGGCCCTGGCCAACCTCACCGGCGATGACCTGCGCCGCGCCGATAACGAACTGGTCAAGCTGGTCAACTATGTCGATGGCGCTCGCGCCATCACCGAGGACGATGTCGCCGCGCTGACGCCTTACGTGCCAGAGGCCAACATCTTCAGGATGGTCGAAGCCATCGCCGAGGGGCGCGGCTCGCTGGCTCTGGAGCTGCTGCACCGTCTGCTGGCCGAAAAAGGCGAAGACCCGTTCCGCATCTATGGCATGATCGTGCGCCAGTTCCGGCTGCTGCTGGTGGCGAAAGAGCATCTCGCGGGCGGCGGCGCGCCCAACGGCGTGGCCTCGGCGGCGGGAGTCGCGCCCTTCGTCGCGCAGATTCTGGTGCGGCAGGTGGCCGCCTTCACGCTGGAAGACCTGGAGCATATCTACCGCAGCCTGGGCGACATCGACTTTAAGATGAAAACCGGCCAGGTCGAACCCGGACTCGCGCTCGATCTGTTCGTAGCCGGACTCTCTCGCTGATTTACAACTCACGCGCGACTATCTGCGTATAGAAGGATAGTTGGACAATACCAGGCGATTGAGGAGTGAGTGTCATGCTTGAGCTGCTAATTCTACTGGTGGTGGTGCTGATCGGTGTGTGGATTGTCTCCACGCTGCTGTCGATTACATTCGGCATCATTATCCCGGTTCTGATCTGGATGCTGATCGGCTTCCTGGCCGGTAAGCTGGTGCGTGGGCGCGGTTACGGCCCCATCGGCAACGCCTTGCTCGGACTGGGCGGCGGTATTGTGGGTAACATCATCTTCAGCCTGCTGGGCTTCGGCATCGGTGATGGCTGGCTGATCGGCAACATCATCGTCGGCGTCGTCGGCGCGCTGGTGCTGGTCTATATCGTGCGCCTGCTGGGCAACGAAAAGTTCGCCCGCTAAGTCTGCTGGCCCATCTGGCAAATACAAAAACGGGCGCGCTGATTATCCAGTCGGCGCGCCCGTTTCGATTCAGTTGCGGCAGACGGCTTACTCGCGCTCGTCGTCTGGCCGGGGCCGGTTGGCGGCCACGATTACCCCGCCGAAAACCAGAATGGCCAGCGACAGCGCCAGCGCACCGCCACAGATTTGCAGGCCCAGCATCGAATTTCCGTTGAGCGTCACGACGACGGCGAAGGCTGACGCCACCATCATAATCAGCAGAATGACACGGGCCGCGCCTTTGGCAGCCGGGGAAGGTGTGCGCATAGTCTATCCTCGTGTGGTGTTCACATGATGCACAACAACCGGCTCGCTGGCCAGTGGCCAGCGGACCTCGCGCCGTACCACGCTGACGATCTCCAGGTCGCCGGGGTCGCCGCTGGTGGTGAAGTGCTCCTGCAGGCGCATGCCCAGCGGCTGCGCCGCCAGCGACGCCAGCATCATCAGCAGCATAATCCAGGCGAAGCGGTCCGCTGTGGGCCGCCGCACCGCGCCACCAAAGCCGAACAGCCCCACCAGCGATGTCAGCATGCCGGTCGTCAGCAGATTGGTGCCGCAGTTGGGGTGCAGAGCCAGTTGACGCTCGCCGCCCTGCATCCGGCGCAGCGCCTCGGCGGCGGCGCGTTCGATCTCGGCGGTGGGGGCGTCGCCGATGAGTACAAAACCGTGCTGGCTGCTGCGCCCGGCCATCCGCAGGCCGCGCACCCGGCGGCTGAGCAGCGTGATGGTGGCGTGTTCCAGCCCATGATTGCGCCGCGTGCGCCGCACCGCCGGGATGTCCAGCAGGGGGCGTGCCAGTCGTGCCAGTCGTCTGATCATGGTCGATCAATCCTCGTTAGGTTATTACCCTTAGATTATCACAAGCCGCGCTTCGGATAAACCACAAATGCCCGTTCCCCTGGCCACAGGGCGATTGTGAAGTCATCTTTTGACTTTTGGGGCGCAGCCCCAAACCCCGCCACTTTTGATGTGCTTTAGCAAATTAATGCGGATAAACCGATCTCGTAGCATGCCTTCGCCAGCGGTTCAAAACCGCTGGCTACAGGGAGCCGACCCACTAAAGGGGTCGTGTCCCCTGTGGCACGCAACTGGGGCGGTTCTTTGTGTCTCTTTAGCAGACACGCATGATGTAGCCCGGTGTTTTAACGCCGGGCGAGACCGGTCCGCCCCTTTACTCCGCTCTAAATTCTTAAACTGCATAAAAAGTGGACAAAACTTTGCCTTTTTCGGCGCAAAGCGCCGAAAAGCGTGGGGTCAAGGGGTCCCTGACCCCTTGCGGGTGCGCGAGGGCAGCGCCCTCGCAACAAGATATTCTGACTTTGCAAAAGCCCTGCCCCTGGCCAACGAAACGCTTTGCCTGCCACCAATACAGTGATAGCATAAGGCTGTTGTGTATTTGCCCAGCCGGCGGGTTATGCCATGAACATTCTGATCGTTTACGCGCACCCGGACCCTAAATCGTTTGACGGCCAGATGCGAGATCGCGCGCTGCATGTGCTCAAGCAGGCCGGGCACGCCGTCCAGCTCTCCGACCTGTACGCCATGCGCTTTAAGGCCACCGTCGATTTTGGTGACTTCACCAATCCGCTTAACAGCAAATGCTTCGACCTTCACGCGGAGCAGCTCCACGCCGCCCAGAACGGCGGCTTCTCGCCGGACATCCTGCAGGAGCAGCAGAAAATCCTGTGGTCAGACATGATTATTCTGCAATTTCCGTTGTGGTGGTACTCGCTGCCGGCTATTCTCAAAGGCTGGGTGGAGCGTGTGCTGGCTTATGGCTTCGCTTATGGCCAGGGGCGCAGCCTCAGCGAGCGGCGCGCCATGCTGGTGCTGACTACCGGTGGCCCCACCCGACCATTCACGCCAGAGAAGCGCACCGCCATCAGCGAACTGCTGGACCACGTCCAGCGCGGCACGCTGCACTTCTGCGGCCTGGATGTGCTGCCGCCGTTCGCCGTCTACGGCGCGGCCAACGCCACCCCGGAGCAGGCCGAGCAGTTCATGCTCCAGTACACGCAGGTGCTGCTGTCGCTGGAGCAGATCGAGCCGATCCATTACGCCATGTTATAGAGGTAGTATCCATGCAGATTGTGCGCTGTGTTTCGTGCGAAGGTTACGGCTGGTTTGAGGACGAGTTCAGCGGCGAGCCGGTCGAATGTGACTGGTGCGGCGGCACGGGGTATGTCTACCGCGACGCGCACGGCGTGGACCGCAAAATTCCCGAAGCCGACTACGGCAAAGTCGCCGCTCAGTTGGAGCAGCTGGAAGCCGAGCGCCTGCGCCAGATGGGATACAGCGGCCAGGCGCGCCACCCGGACGACCAGCCCATCCGCCGCCAGGACGCCGGCAGCGACGACGAACCCGCTCCGTAAAAATAAACAGCCCGGATCATCGATCCAGGCTGCTTATTCCCTCTGAGCGGGTGATGGAATTCGAATCCATGACCTTCTCCTTGGCAAGGAGACGTTCTACCGCTGAACTACACCCGCATGTTAACCATGCTCAGAGTATATAACGCTCGTCCTCGTTTGGCAAGGGCTAAATTCAGATTTTCCCCTCACAGCCGCCTGTAATTCCGGCCTTGTGGTTCGCCTGGCGGTACCACCCGCGCCGCCATTTCAGGCGGTATAATCCAAAAAACGTAAATATTCCATGAAGTTTGTGACATCTCACAACTATTTGCGGTGTAACTGTGCGAAGATACTTTTATGACGGTGGTCTATCGATTCAGGAGTAGGACCGATGAAACCGCAATCACGTATTCATTCTCATAGGGACGTTGGCCAGGCGATGATGGAATATATGGTGCTGATCCCAGCCGCCATTATGATCGGCATCGCTGCAGCCTACGCCGCTGCCTTTATCAACGGCGCTTTCCAGCGCACCATCGACGGCCTGAGTGGTGGTCTGTGCGAAGCTGAAACCGAGCGTCCGGAGAGCCTCAGCGGATCAACCATCGCCCACCTGGGCGACCACACCATCGAGTTGACCAGCCGGGTCTACAATCCGGATGACAACACGACCACAGTCGTCTACCGCGTGACCTCGGCGGATAAGCCCAGCATCAGCCATTGGAACCTGGAGCTTCCGCGCGAAGTCTATGACAATCTCATCAGTGCCAGTGAGCAACGGGAATGGATGAGTTCAGGCGACACTTCGCTTCAGTCAAGTTACCCGCAGTTTATGTGGCCGGGTATGAAGTTCGACACGGGCTACGAAGTCGGCGGCGGCGAAGATGACGGCCAGCCCTCTGATCCAGATGACGGCCAGCCCGCTAATCCAGGTGGTGGACCGCCCCCAGGTGTTGGCGGTGGCCCCAAATCCAAAGCGTTTGTAGCCACGCCGATGGATGTGATGACGGTCAAGGTTGCTCTCAGCAGCGATGGTACCGTTTCCCGCGACGTCATTCTGCTCTTCAGCGGCAATTATGACTGGTCCGATGCCTACGTGGTCGTCAAGGCTGGCCAGGAAGCGCACCAGGACGTCATCAGCGTGCCGTCGGCCCCCGCACAGGTTGTTGATAACCAGGACTGTTAATCATGGCAGCACACTCAGAGCAGCAGCAGGAAGAACAGGTTTTACGGCGAGCGTTTGACACCGCTTACAGTTTCGACCCGCGCGTGATCGTCAGGGGCTTACTCGGCATGAGCCGCCGGGCCAAGTGGTTACTGCTGGCATCGTTCGCCTCGCTGGTACTGGTGGTCATTCTGGTCCAGTTATTCGGCGTAGCTATGGATGTCGTCGAAGAGATGAATCGCCCGCCGCTCCTGCAACGGCTGGATTCCCCTTACGGGTTGGAGACGCGCGCTGCTCCGAGTGTGGTGGAAGACCGGAATGTGCTGCCGGGGCTGGTGGGGCACATCGCCTACGACCTGGAACCCACCGTTTTCTCACCGGTCCTGGAATGCATGGTAGAACCTATGTCTGAAGCCTGCATGCAGCCCGATGTCGATCCGCTGCCAGCGGTGCAGCACATCGAGGCTGTAGGCTTCATGACGGAAGCGAATTACACTCGCTTACAGGAAGCAGCCTTCGAAGCCGAACTAGAGGCTCGATTGGCTGAAGCGCAGGCCGCCGCCGAAGCGCTGGCGGCGGAGGAAGCTGCGGCTGCCGAAGCTGTGGCCGCAGAAGAAATTCAGGCGGGCGCGGAGTCCGAAGAGTCTGCTGAAATGGCGGCCTCTGAGCCAGTGGATTCCGAGCTGGCCGCCGCTGACACCGATGAACAGGCCACCGACGCCGCAGCCGGTGGTGCTACGGATGACGGTTCAGCAGCCATGCGCGAAGCACTGGCTGCTGAACTGACCGCTGAAATCGAAGAAGAGGGTCTTGAACTCGAACTCACCGCCGGGACGGCTGATGTCAGCATCATGGCCGTCAACTATCTCACCGAAGGCGACGCCTACGACGCCATCTACACCCTGTTCGGTCACAGCCGCCGCGCTGGTCGCATTGGCAATTACGTACTGGTTGATACCCAGCCAGTCAACTACTACTACGCACACAGCCGGGGCCAGGCGGCCTTCGTGTGGTCGCATGGGACGTGGGTCTTTTGGGTCTCCGCGGATACGCTCGCTAGCGTCGAGGACGTCGTTAAGGGTTTCCCGTACTGATCGCGTGTCTCATCATGCACCTGTTCTTCTCCCCGAAGAAGCGATCAACGGGAAAATCAGGGGGCGGGGCTGGCCCGCCCCCTTCATTTTTTCCCCATAATGTGAGATTCTTATAGTACACAACAGTCGTCAGTTAACCGGACCGCTGGAGAAGCGCACAGCCGCGTCTGGCGGGCTGGGTTGGATTGTCAAGCGAAAGCGAATCGTGTGCTGCACATTATGGATGAGAATATGGTGGCGTTGTTCTCGCGCCCGCTGCTGTCCCGAGTCGAACATAACGAGCAGGTACGCCAGTTGGGCATCCTGCAGCGAATGCAGTATGTGCTGCTGTCGGCGCTGGCCCTGAGCGTGGCCTTCCTGGCATTAACACTGCTGGCGCTGCTGGCGGCGACCGTCGTCTACAGCCTTTACCTGGGCGAGATACTGAGCTTTGGCGATACTGTCATCTTCGCGCTGCCCATCATCGGCGCGTTCATGGTGTCGATTGGTTTCAGCGGCAGCCCCGTCCCGGAGACGACCGCCCCTGGCGAGACCCTGGGTGACGCCGTGCGGCGCGCCGCACGCGGCGGCTTTGTCTATGGGCTGGTGTTCTCGCTGTTGAGCAGCATGGTGTGGTTTGCCGTCGTCAACCTGGACCAGCTCTACATTCACGTTGTCACCATCTACAGCGGTTATGTCTCCGTGGAACGGATCGCCGTGCAGACGCTTATCATCATGCTGGTGACCAGCCCCGCGTTGGCCATCTTCCGTGCGTTTATCTGCATGAATGGTTACTTCATCCTGTACCGCCTGCGCGCCCAGTCCACCCGTGACGAGCCGAGCGCCGTATGATTCCAGACCGCGCGAGCAACGCCGAAAACTGGGAACTGGATAAGCTGGTCGTCATTCTGCTGCGCCAGTTCAAACGGCTGCTGGACGCGCGCGGCGTCGAACTCAGCAACAGCGATATGGAGCGCATGGGTCAGGCGGTCGCCCAGCGCGCCGAACCCGGCCCGCAGGCCCGCGCCGCCGCTGGCGCGCTGCTGGACATCGTCGCCGAGAGCGAGCAGCTTCTGGCCGGTTGGAACCTGACATTCGCCGAGTCGCTGCGCACCGATATGAATGCGCTCGGCGGCTGGGAATCGACAGCCGATTTTCTGCAACTGGCGAACGAGAAGGTCAACGCTGAGGTGCGCATCACGGCGGGGTCGGCGCTGGCGCTGCTGCTGGGCGAAAAGCGGCACGCGGGGCATCTGCTGGCGGCCATAGAACACGATCTTGAGACGCTGGGCAGCCTGGATGTGGACGCCGTTATCGCCCGCCGGGCGCTGCTCCACGCGGCGCGGATTGCGCCGGACGCCGCCGACTGGCTGGCACGCGCCCGTGCCTGGGCAGCGCAATAGGCGATAACGCTATCCCCGACCTGTAATTTCCCACAGCACAATCTCCGGCGGGCACAGGAAGCGTGCGCGCGGCGCGCCCAGACCTTCCAGGCCCACGCCGCGCACCGTGTAGACGGTCGTCCGCGTCAGATCGTAGCGCCCCATCACGAAGCGCCGCCCCAGCGCGCTGCCGGTGAACAATGCGCCGAACAGCGGCAGCCGGAGCTGGCCGCCGTGCGTGTGCCCGCACAGGTAGAGGTCATAACCGGCGGTGTCGGCCTCCGGCGCGACGTCGGGGGCGTGCGTCAGCAGCAGGCGCAGGCCATCTCCTGGCGCGGACGACGCCAGCGCGGCGACCGTGCGCCGGTCGTCGTCCAGGCGATGAGTCGTCACCATGCCCAGAATGTTGAGCGGTCCGGCGGGCGTCTCCAGGCGTACCCATTCATCTTCCAGCAGCCGCAGATTGTCCAGCCCGGCCACAAATTCGCGTACCTGTTCGAGTGTCTCGACGGTGTATGTGCCCGGCACACAGTAGACGCCCAGCGGCGCGCGCCATTCGCTGATGATCTGGCGGATGTGGTCGGCGGCGGTGGGGTCATCTGTGTACGAGATGTTGACGAAATCCCCGGAAAAGACGATGACATCCGGGCGCAGCTCGTGGACCAGCCGGTTGAGCTGGTCCTCACGGCGGGTGCGCCGTTCGATATGCAGATCGCCGATGTGCAGCAGGCGCAGCGGCGGCTGATCTGCTGGCCAGCCCTGCCACACCAAACGCTGCCGCGTGACTCCCAGCCGGAACGGCTCGACCCACGTCGCGTAGATGGCCGTCAGCGACAGGCCGCCGCTGACCAGCAGCGCCAGCCATACCGGCAGCGCCAGCAACCCCAGCGGAACAACCAGCAGCGCGCGCAGAACGGCCAGCGCCAGCGTTGACGGGCGCTCTGGCCCGAAGCTGCGCCCGGCCCTCGGCAGCAGCCACAGCGCCAGCCAGTCGAGCAGGCTCGCGCCTAGCACAAAGCTGGCAACAATCTGCGCACCAGGCCGGTCCAGACCCCACCACACGCCATAAACCAGCAGCGCCAGCAGGCCCAGCACGGCGATCACCAGCGGCGCGGGCACGCTTTGCAGGCGGTTGCTGTTCACCAGCAGAAAATGGATGATGTTGTTTTCCATCGGGCTGGGTTCGGATTTCGGGTGGTGATGGGGCATCAGGTGGCGCTCACGAACTGGTTGTTGTCAGTGGCAGTCGGACGCAGAAGGTAGAACCGCTGCCCAGCTCGCTGGTGACGGTCAGCGTGCCCTGATGCAGTTGCACGATCTCGCGGGCGATGCTCAGGCCCAGGCCGGTCCCATGCGAACGGTCCCCGGCACGGTAAAACGGCTGGAAGATGTTCGGCAGGTCTTTGGCGGCGATGCCCGGCCCGTTGTCTTCGACCCACACACGCACGCCGTTAACCTTGCCCTGGGCGCAGATGTCGAGGTCTGTTCGCACTTCGATTCTGCCGCCTTCCTGCGTATAGATAATGGCGTTGCGCACCAGGTTGATGATCACCTGGGTGATGCGCTCCGGGTCCACATTAACCTGAACCGGCGCGGGCGGTAGCTGGCAGTCGATGGTTATCGACCTGGCCTCGGCCTCTGGCCGCTGGGTTTCGACGACTTCGTTGATGATATGTTGCAGTATCACGCTGTGCTGGCGCAGTTGGATGACGCCGTTCTCGAAGCGGGACAGGTCCAGCAGATCCTCGACGAGCCGGTTGGTGCGATCGACGATGCGTTCCAGCAGCGCCAGGTGATGGTCGCGGTTGTCGCGGTCGCGCTGGAGCATGTACAGGCGTGTGTTGAGACTGGCGATGGGCGAGCGCAGTTCGTGCGCGGCGTTGGCGATGAAGCGCGATTTTTTCTCGTCCAGGGCTTTTTCCTGGCTGATGTCGCGCACAATTGTCACCGTGCCCCAGGTGTTGTTGCTGCTGGATTTCAGCGCCGAAACAGTCAGCCCCGCGTCGAAGCTGGAGCCGTCCTTACGGTAAAACCGGACGTCCTCGCGCCATATCTCGCCCTCTTTGATCGTCTCCAGAATGTGATTCCAGTCGTCCATATGTACTGGATTCTCTACGTCCTGCTCGACCAACACCAGCCCACTCTGGCCCTTGAGTTCGCCCAGCTCGTAGCCGGTCATACGATGCAGCGCCCGGTTGGCGTATTCGATGGTCATGCCTTCAGTGTAGACCACGCCCTCGCCGGAAGCGTCCAGCACGGCCTGCAGCAGACGCTGTTCGCGCTCAAGCTGGGCCGAGCGCAGCGCCACCAGGTCGTCCAGTTCGGTTTTGAGGCGAGCATTACGCAGCGCGACCGCCGCCTGGGCCGCGAAGGCCACCAGCCGCTGCGCGTGGCTGTCGTTGAAAGCGCCGGGGATGGCGCTGTCTACGTTGATAACGCCCAGCATCTCGCCGTCGATCATGATGGGCGCGCCAACATAAGCGTGAACCCATTCCGTCGCCTGACTGACCGTGATCCAGTCGGGATCGTTCCTGACGTCCGGCGTCACAACCGGCTGCCCGGTCTCCACCATATAGCGTAGGTTGGCGACTTCGTTGATGGGAAACCGCACGTCCAGAAGCTGTTTCTCAGAGATTCCGCGCGCCAGAAAACCCACATGGCGAATGACGCGCGCCTCGCCGTCCTCGACAATCATGATCGTCGCCGCGTCGTAGGGCAGCACCCGCGACAGATGCGTGAGCATACGCTCCAGTACCTCGTCCAGTTCCAGCGAGCTGTTGAGGGCGATGGCGATGTCGCCCAGCGCCTCGGCCATGGCCTGCTGCTCCTGCTCCGATTCGCGTGTGCGCTGCGTCAGCCGCGCGGCGATAATGAGCAGCACTGCCGAGATACCCACCACACTGAACGGCCCCGGCAGAATGTCGATCAGTTGGATGTCATCGGGGAACAGCAGCGGCATCGACATAATCAGCACTATGTTGATGCCGGTCAGCAGGGCCATCGTCCGCAAACTGAAGACGATGCTGCTGATGATGAGTGGAATCACCAGATACAGCAGAATATGCGGCCCGACCCCGCCGAAGTCAGGCATCGCCAGCACGTAATAGGGGACCGTAAACAGCACGACGATGCCCCAGGCGGCGATCCGGTAGTGGCGCGTGCGCGTCAGCGGGTACAGCAGCGTCAGCCCCACCAGGATGAGAACCAGCATATCAGTGGCCGAGAGGGCAACGTCCGCTGGCGGTTCCTCGATCAGATAGGTAATCAGCAGCACCGGCAGGCCCAGACCGACGATGCTCAGGCAGATAGCAGCCAGCGCCTGTACGCGACGCCGGGTGGCGATGTTGTACGTGTCCTGAAGTGGATCAACGAGCCAGCGCTGCAACCACCGCAGTTGTGACGGGTCTTCTGCCGCGTTGTGATACTTCATCACGAGTTATTCACATGGTCTTTAGCAAAAACCTGGCCGGTTACTGCATATTTATATATGATAGGTTCAGAGACAAAATTCTATAGTCTCAGTGTAACAGAAAATAACGCATACTGCTCTTAACCTTAGAAATGAGGACTGCTGTGTCTGGCCTGATTCCCAGCGTGATAAAAAATCTGCGACCCCCGGCGCGTTATCTGCTGACGCTGGCCGATAACAAGCGCCGCAGCGCGTCGAGTGTGGACTACGTGCTGTTCACTCTGCCGCAGACGATGCCCCCATTACCTCAACCGCGTAATCTCATTGAACGTCGCATTCTGGGCGATCCGCCGCTGAGCCTGGCGGAACTGGAACGCGCTTTTCGTCGCATCGCCCAGGACCCGCGCCCGCGTGGTGTCATTCTGGCGCTGCGCGGTTTTCAGATGCCGCTGGCCGATCTGCAAACCCTGCGCGACAGCATTAACCGGCTGCGTGTGCGCGGCAAGCGCGTCATCTGCTACGCCCAGGACTATGACATCGGCTCGTATTATGTCGCCAGCGCCGCCGACGAAGTCGTGCTCCAGCCGTCCGGGCAGCTCGCCGCGCTGGGGCTGCGCGCTGGTGTGATTTTCCTCAAGGACGCGCTGGCCGAGGTCGGCGTCGAGGTGGAAGCCGTCGCCATCTCACCGTACAAGAGCGCGCTGGACTCGCTGAGCCGGTCCGAGATTTCGCCGGAAGCCCGCGAACAGATTGACTGGCTGCTGGACTCGCAGTACCAGACCATCGTCGATGGCATCGCCCAGGGCCGGGACATGACGCCGGACGCAGCCCGCGCGCTCATTGACAGCGGGCCTCACCTGGACCGTGCCGCGCTCGATGCCGGTTATGTGGATGCTATTGTCAACGAAGAAGACCTGCCCCGTCATCTGGAAGTCGAGCACGTCCTCACCTGGGAGCAGGCAAATAAGGTCATTTATCACGCGCCCGTGCGCGATCATGAGCGTTTTGTGGCGCTGCTGCCGGTCAGCGGGCAGATCGTCAACGGTACCAGCCAGAAGCCGCCAGAGGATATCCCGGTGCCGATGTTTGGTGGCGAACGCGCCGGCGACCTGACGGTTGTCCAGCAGGTGCGCCAGCTTCTGCACAACGACGACGTGGCGGCGGTGATTCTGTACATCGACAGCCCCGGTGGCTCGGCGACCGCTTCCGAAGCGATGGCCGCCGCCCTGGAAGAACTGGCCCGCGAAAAGCCGCTGGTGGCGTTTATGGGCAGCGTGGCGGCTTCCGGCGGCTATTACATCGCCACACCGGCCCGCTGGATTGTCGCCCAGCCGGGGACCATCACCGGCTCGATTGGTGTGCTGATGGGCAAGGCAGTCACCGAAGGGCTGTACAAAAAACTGCGCTTCAACCGGATGGAGTTCACACGCGGCGCCAACATGGACCTCAGCGGCGACCGTGTCCCCTACACCGATGACCAGCGCGCGCTGGTGCGCGCCAGCATCGAGCGCATCTATGACCAGTTCACCGGGCGCGTGGCCCAGAGTCGGGGCATCTCGCAGGAAGAGGTGGACGCCATCGGCGGCGGGCGCGTGTGGACCGGCCAGCAGGCGTTTGACAACGGTCTGGTTGACGAACTGGGCGACCTGCAGGCGGCGCTGAGCAAGGCGCGCACGCTGGCCCGTCTGCCGGGCGACGCGCCGCTGGTGCTGCCGCGCTTCAAAGGCGACGACCTCGGCCCGCGCCTGGTCGAGCAGATCAACCCAGCGGCCAGTCTGCGCTATCTGCACAATGGCGTGCAGCACACGTTCAGCGGCAGAGCGCAGATGCTGCTGCCGTTTATCTACACATCGATGCTGGACTGAATCATACGGGTGCATTCGGATGGTGGGGGCGGGGACACGCGCCAGGGCAGCATTTCGCCCTTAAATCTAAGCGGACCGCCCCAGCCGTCGAATACACCCGAACGTCAGGTTTTCACCCGGTACAGCGTCTCCCCGGCTTTGGGCACGTACAGAATGCCCTCGGCTTCGCGCCCCTGCCACGTGGACAGGTCCACCGTCTGCGGGTCCATATAGCCCAGCGCCAGCCTCTCGCAGTCCGCCGCCGGAATTTTGGTGGCGAGCGTCACGGCGATGCGGGCGCGTTCGACGCCGTCCGTGTAGGTGCCGCTGCCGCGCAGATGCGTCCCGTGTGCCAGCACACCCAGCGGCAGATGCTTAAAGCGCTCCCACTGCTTGAGATAATAATCGCGGACGTGATAGCCCGCCTCATAGATGTGCGCGCCGTGTACATGGCTGACGGTGTCCAGGTGTGGCGCGTAGACGATCACCTCGCCGCCGTCAGCGACAGCCGGTTCCAGCTTGTACATGGCTTTGGCGGCGGTCCACAGTTCATCATACATGGGCGGCGCGGTGGAAAGCGCCCGCTGGAACGGTCGCTCCACCCACTGGATATGCCGCTGTGCGGACAGGTCCGCCGCGCCGGACCAGGCGCTCAGGTGGTCGCCGATGAACACGCCTGCCAGCCCCTCGCCAGTGACGACCAGGCTCACCAGCGCCACCGGCACCGGCACATGCTCGGCGGCGGCGTGGATCATGGCGCGCACTGGCGTATCCCTGATGCCAATCGTGTTGAGGATGGTCGCCAGTGCGCCCAGCCAGTGCGTGGTGTTGATCATCTCTGCGCCGCTGATGCCAGGGAACAGATACTTGGCGCCGCCGCTGAAGCCAACCACCTCATGCGGAAAGGTCGGCCCGACGATCAGCACCTGATCGTAATCGAAGATGCGGCGGTTGATGCGGATCGGTGTGTCGTCGCCCAGCGACGGATGCCACAGGTCGCCGGCGATGGCCTGTATCTGCGCTTTTTCCAGCGTGCCGATGTGAGCCAGCGACTCCGGGTTGGCCCAGTCGTGATTCAGCAGGCCGATGTGACGGTAGATGGTGGCGCGCTCGTCGGCGCTGATGCCCACCAGCCGGTTGAGCGAGTCCTCGCTCAACGCCGGATGCGTGCCCAGCGCCACCATAAAATCGAGCTGGCGCGTGTCGCGCAGCGTCTCCACCAGCATCCGGAACAACAACGGCAGCGGAACCGTGCGCGTGTGGTCCGGGATGAGAACCAGCACCCGCGCTCCGGCGAAACGCCCCGCCAGGCCGTCGCTCAGTGTCTGGCGGACCTGCTCCGGGGTCAGCAGGCCGTTATCGCCGGCGATTGTCTGTGTGATTAATCCCATTCCCAACTCCGCATTTGTACGAGTTTCGGCCCTATTCTAACGCGCGATGAATCACGCCCGCCAGCCGCCGGATGCCCTCGGCGATGTCGTCCGGGCCGACCTTGCTGAAGTTCAGGCGCAGGCTGTTGCGCTGGCTGCCATCGACGGCGAAGGCCGCGCCGGGGATATAAGCCACGTTTTCGGCCAGCGCCTGCTCGAACATGGCCCAGGTGTCGATCTGCGGTGGCAGCGTCATCCACACGAACAGCCCGCCCTGTGGCTCGGTCCAGTTAGCGATATCGCCCAGGTGCTGGTCGAGCGCGGCCAGCATGGCGGCGCAGCGCTCGCGGTTGACGGCGTTAAGCTGCTCCAGATGCGGCTCCAGCAGTCCGCGCCGCAGGAACTCGGCCACAGCCCGCTGGGTGAGGGCGGATGTCTCCAGGTCGATGGACTCGCGCAGCACGCGCAGGCGTGTCGTCAGGCCGGGCGGCGCGACGATCCAGCCCAGCCGCAGCCCCGGTGCCAGCATCTTGGAAAACGACCCCAGGTAAAACACGAATCCGGCTTCGTCATAGGCTTTGACCGGCGGCAGCATCTCGCCGGAGAAGCGCAGCAGCGAGTACGGGTCGTCCTCGACCAGCGGCACGCCGTACTGCCCGGCCAGGGCGGCGGCTCGTGCGCGCTTGTCGGCGGTCAGGGTGACGCCCAGCGGATTGTGAAAGTCCGGGATGAGTACCGCCAGATGCGGGCGCGGTTCCTGGCGGAAGGCGGCTTCCAGCGCGTCGATGTCCACGCCGGTCGCCAGATCGACGGGCACCGGGCGGATATGGGCGCCGCGCCCGGCGGTCGTCTGCTGGACGCCGGTAAACGTCGCCGCCTCGACGACCGCCACCTGGCCCGGTTCCAGGAACAGCCGCGACATCAGCGTGAGTCCCTGCTGGTTGCCGTTGGTGATAAGAATCTGCTCGGCGTCGCATGGGACTCCGCGTGACCGCATGTAACCGGCGATCCATTCCAGCAGCGGGCGGTAGCGCGGGCGATATTGCAGGGCGTCGCCGTTTTCGCGTTCCAGCACAGCGTTGTAACACTCGCGGAGCTGCTGCGTCGGCAGATGTTCGCTGGCGGGCAGGCCGCCGGCCAGCGAGATAATCCCCGGACGGGCCATGAGCTGCACCAGCTCCCGCATGACCGAACGCTGCAGGTTGGCCGCTTCGGCACTGAACAAAGTCTCCAAAAGTTCCATTTTAATAATCCTTTGTTTGCAGGCTGTCGATCCGCGAGCCGGACCTGCCGCATTGTCGGTCCGTGCCCGACATCGCATGTCTCTATAAACTATATTGTAACATCATTCACAAACGGTGATGTGGTTCCGTTAAAACCATTGAAAATTCATAAATTTTTCGCTTATATCGATGAAAGAATAAAGGTTTGTTGAAGAAAGTAAATTTTGCATCGAGGCAACCGATCAGGGGAAGGTAAACATTGTATAAAAGTGGTAGGCTATATGTTAAATTGTCGTTTGTTAAGGTTAGAAAACAACAAGGTACTGCACGATGAGCTATTTCACCAGAAATGACCACCACGCGGTCTTATCGGTGCAGACGGGTACACCTCATGGTGATGCCGCGATGCAGCGCGTGTATCAGCGCATGCTGGACCTGCATCGTGATCTGTATCCGCGTTTGAAGAAGCACGGTGTCGAACTCTATGCCATTGGCGACGCTGCCGCCGCCATCACCCGCTCGACGGCGTCCACCCCCTTCGCGGCGGACGTGCTGACCCTGAGCTATCTGCGCGAGCGTGCCGAGGCCGTCAGCGTCGAGCGTATCATGGGCCGCGACGAGGTGATGCTCAATGGCAACCTGGAAGCCGCCCGCCATCCCGTCGTCGAAATTCGCCTGAGTCCGGATAACCTGGCGGTGGAGCTGCTCATCGCCCCCAGCGCATGGTACGACCAGCAGAACTTCGCCGGCAAGATGACGATTAACCAGCATCGTTTGCAGTTCTACCAACTGCTGGCGCGCCTGGGCAGCGATTATCTGCTCGGCTTCTGGAGTGGAACCTACATCAGCAGCATGCACCTCGAAATCGGCAACCTGCCGCCGCGCCGTATTCTGTTCGAGTTTATGGACACCTTCGCCGCCCGCCGCGACTGGCTGCGCGTGGGCTGCTGGTACGAACCCGAAGCCGCCGACCTCGCGCCAGATCGCATCGCATCGACGCTGTTCAACCGCCTGCGCGAGTTGTACCCGCTGTATCACTTCCTTACCTGGAGCAGCAGCAACAACTTCCAGGCGTTTTACCAGAAGATGCTGGCCCGCGTCTGAGCGCGCCGCGTCTGAGCGCGGACCAGCCGTAACAGCGCGGCGTTAGCTCGCGGCGCGGATGTCCTTCAGTACGTTGCCGTCCTGCATCACCAGCAGGATGTTGTCGGTCTGTTCCAGCGACCGCAGATCGGCCAACGGGTCGGTACGGGTGATGACCACATCGGCCAGCTTGCCCGGTTCCAGCGTACCGACGCGATCCTGCCAGCCCATACACTCGGCGGCGGTGCGCGTCGTCGCCACCAGCACTTCCATCGGCGACATGCCCACATCAGCCATCAACCCCAGCTCCCGCAGATTGGTCCCGTGCGCCATCACACCGGCGTCGGTGCCCATCGCAATCGTGACCCCCGCCCGGTAAGCCCGGCTGATGCTGTCCTGGTGCGCCTCGATGGTTTCCAGGGCTTTGCGCAGGGCGTAATCCGGGATGCCACCGCTGGATTTCGCCTTCTCCACCACCGACAGCGGGGCCAGCAGCGTCGGCACCAGATAGGTGCCGTGTTCCAGCATCAACTCGATAGCCTCGTCGTCCAGGTAGATGCCGTGCTCAATGCTGTGGATACCGGCTCGCACCGCCATCTTGATGCCTTCCGCGCCCTGCGCGTGGGCCATTACTTTGATGCCCTTGCGCGCTTTGCCCTCGGCGACGATCACCGCCAGCTCGTCCTCAGAGAAGCCGATGAACTCCGGGTGATCGTTGGGGCTAAGGACGCCGCCAGTCGCCATAATCTTGATGACCTCGGCTCCGGCGCGCAGGACTTCGCGCGTGCGCTGGCGCACGGCTTCCACGCCGTCGCACATGCCGTTGGGCATGCCCGGATACTCTGCAAACAGGTTCATCATCGTGCCGGATGGCATCCAGCCGTCGCTGTGCCCGCCGGTGATTCCCAGCGGCGCGGTGGAGATCATCAGGCGCGGCCCGGTGATAATCCCCTGCTCGACGGCCTGCTTCATGCCCAGGTCAGCGCCGCCAGCGTCGCGCACGGTGGTAATACCAGCATCGATGGTGCGCCGCATGTACTGCGTCGACTTGAAGAAGCGCAGCGAGAAGGGCATCGACGCCATTTCAATCAGGCTGGTGAATTCGAGCGCCATGTGGACATGCGTATCGATGAGGCCCGGCAGAATGGTCCCGCCGCCGGCGTCGATGCGGACGGCGTCCGCTGGCACGTCCAGCGCGGCCAGCGGTCCGGCAGCGACGATGCGATTGCCGTCGATCAGCAGCGCGCCGCTGGCCACCGGCTCGCCGCCGTTGCCGTCGATCAGCGTCCCGTTGTGAATAAGTGTCAAGGTCATGCTGTGGTCCCTTCTGGTTGCAGCAGAAACAGTCCGCCAACTATAACCTCGCACCGGCCTGACTGCTAAGTCCACCGCCTAAATCGGGCAGGGCTTTTGCGAAGTCGGCTTCTTCACATTGGGGCTTCGCCCCAAACCCCGCGAGAAGCCTCGCCACTTTTGAAAAAAGTGGACAAAACTTTTGCCTTTTTCGGCGCAAAGCGCCGAAAGGCGCGGGGTCAAGGGGTCCCTGACCCCTTGCGGGTGCGCGAGGGCAGCGCCCTCGCAATTAGAGTTTCTGACTTTGCAATCGCCCTGTGAATCGGGCAGGATGGCTTTTGATCCCAATGCGTTAAAATGGAATCACACGAACCAGACACGAGGACACGCCATGCTCCGTTGCGGCATCGACATGATCGAAAACCAGCGCATCGCCGACGGCATCGAACGTTTCGGCGAGCGTTTCCTGCGCCGCTTTTTCACCCCCGGTGAGCGCGCCGACTGCGCCGACCTGCCCCACCGGCTCGCCGCGCGTTTCGCCGCCAAAGAAGCCGTCGCCAAAGCCCTGGGCACCGGCATCGGCGCGGTGAGGTGGGTCGAAATCGAGATTCGCGTGGACAACGCCGACTGCCGCCCGACGCTGCATCTGCACGGCGCGGCGGCGCGGCTGGCCGCCGACCTGGGGCTGACTCAGTGGGACGTCAGCCTGACCCACACCGACCGCTGCGCCTCGGCGGTAGCGGTGGCGCTGGGTTCGCCAGATTAACGCGCGAATGGTTGCACACAGCCCTCGCCGGGCATATAATTCTATACATATGGCGGTATCAAAGTTGACCGCGCTGCCAGAGGGTGTTAGTCTATTGGGCAGCACGGTGGGCGGGTTGACGCCGTTGGACGAGCGTGTAAAACGTAGACCATAAGAAGAAGCAGCGATATGATTGAAGTAGTAATAGACAGTATCCGGGTAAGTCTGACATCGCAGCACCGTGTCGTCGTCCTCAAGGACTCCAACAGTGAACGCTATCTGCCGATCTGGATCGGCCCGTTTGAAGCAGACGCCATCACCATCGAACTCCAGGAGATGCCGCCGCCGCCCCGTCCGATGACCCATGACCTGCTCAAATCGGTCATCCGCGAACTGGGCGGGCGCGTGGTTCATGTGCTGATTAACGACCTCAAGAACGACGTGTATTACGCGCGCATCGTGGTCGAGGTCAACGAGCGCCAGGTCGAGATCGACTCGCGTTCCAGCGATGCCATCGCCCTGGCCGTGCGCGCCAAAGTGCCGATCTTCGTGGCCGAGATGGTCATGGAGAAGGCCGCCATCGAACCCGATGAGGATGTCGAACAGGACATTGTCGCCGGGGCGGACCAGCCCGCCGGTGCGGACAGCGTTGACGAGAGTAAGTTGAGCGCCTTCGCCGACTTCATCAACTCGCTGGACCTGGACCCGGACGACGACGACGATAATTAACCCTCTGCTCGCCGCCGGGCAGAGATGCTGGGCGGGCAGCATGTATGATTCTGCGATAATACGGCGCTGCTTGGTTGTTCGGCGCGCCGTATTATTTGTCTGTGGACGGACCCATGACATCTGATTTCTCGTTGACCAACCCGCCCTACAGCCAGGAAGCCGAAGAAGCCGTGATCGGGTCGGTCCTCATCAACCCGAACGCCTTCCTGACGGTTGCTGTTTTCCTGAAAGCTGAGGATTTTTACATCCGGCGCAACGCCATCGTGTGGGAAGCGATGCAGCGTCTCCACGAACGCCGCGACCCCATCGACAACCTCACGCTGGCCGAAGAACTGGAGAACATGAGCCTGCTCCACGAGATCGGCGGGCCGGCTTACCTGACGCAGCTCATCAACGTCACGCCCACCTCGTCCCATGCCGAGGTATACGGTCGCCTGGTGGAACGCGCCGCCCTGCGCCGCCGTATGCTGCGCACCGCCGACGAAATCCGCGCCCTGGCCCTGGACGAAAACCAGTCCATCGAGTCGGTCGTCGCCGAGGCCGAAACGCGCCTGTTCGACGTGACCGATCGCCAGCTCAAGCGCGAATTCATCAGCATGCCGGATGCCATCAACGAGTACTTCGACCGCATCGAATACCTGATGCAGAATCAGCATGTCTCGCTGGGCGTGCCGTCCGGCTTCCGCGACCTGGACGCCATGCTCGGCGGCTTTCAGAAATCCGACCTGCTCATCTTCGCCGGGCGGCCTGGTATGGGTAAAACATCGTTTTTGCTGTCGGCGGCGGTCAACGCGGCGCGGCTCGGCGGTCGGGTGGGCATCTTCACCATGGAGATGGGCCGCGACCAGCTTGTGCAGCGCATCATCTCCATGGAAACCGGCATCAGCTCACAGGATTTGCGCCTGGGCAAGCTGGGCCAGAAGGAATACGGGCGATTCGTCGAGGCTGCGGGGCGCGTCAGCCGTTTCCCGATTTTCATCGACGACACGCCGGCGCTCAACCCGATTCAGATGCGCACCAAAGTCCGCCGCCTGTCGCACGAGCATGGCGTCGATCTGATTATCGTCGATTACATGCAGTTGATGAACGCCGGCGGCCAGTACCAGAACAACCGCGTCCAGGAGATCAGCTTCATCAGCCGTGCCCTCAAGGAACTGGCTCGCGAGCTGAATGTGCCTATGCTGTCGGCGGCGCAGCTTTCGCGCGCGGTCGAACAGCGCCAGGACAAACGCCCGGTGCTCAGTGATCTGAGAGAAAGTGGCTCGATCGAGCAGGACGCGGACATCGTCATGTTCCTGTACCGCGACAGCGTGTACAACGACGCTACCGAGTTCCCTAACCAGGCCGATGTTATTATCGCCAAGCACCGCAACGGGCCGACCGGTTCCGTCTCGCTGTACTTCGACCCGACCGTGACCAAATTCATGGACGCCGTCACGCGCAAGGTGGACCTGGGAGAACGCTGATATGGGCAGCAGGCCGCGTAAGTTCGCCGGCTTCGCGCCGGGCAAATTCAACATGACGCCGGTCCCGGCGCCGTTTTTCACCGAGCTGCTGCCGCTGGTGGACGATCTGGCCGAGTTGAAGGTGCTGCTGTTCTGCATGTACGCCCTGCCGCAGAAAGAGGGCGAGTATCCTTACCTGCGCCGGGCTGATTTTTCTGGCAGCGCCGAGCTGATGCGCGGGCTGGTCGCTGCCCGCCCGGACGCTGATGCCGAGGCTACACTCGATGATGCGCTGGCGCGGGCCGTGCAGCGCGCCGCGCTGCTGAGCGCCGATGTCGTTCACAACGCGGAACCGCTGACGCTGTACTTTATCAACTCCGCGCGCGGACGCCGCGCCGTCGATCAGGTGCGGGCCGGGCGCTGGAAGCCAGGCGACCTCAACAACCCGGTCGAGATTCTGCCGGAGCGCCCCGGTATTTATGAGCTGTACGAGGCCAACATCGGCCTGCTGACGCCCATGATCGCCGACGAACTCAAAGACATGGAGCAGGAGTTCCCGCTGCGCTGGATCGAGGAAGCCATCCGCGAGGCCGTGTATTACAACAAGCGCAGCCTGCGCTACATCCGGGCCATCCTGGAGCGCTGGCGCGACGAGGAGCGTGACGGTAAGCAGGCAGGTGAGGATGATGGCAAACGCTTCATTTCGGGGGAATATGGAAGATTCATCAATCACTAACAACGGCGGACCGTGCCCCATCTGCGGCCAGGAGTCGATCTGCGGCGGGCTGGGCGTCATCCGTTACGATGTGCCGGTCGGTGATCCGCGCTTCGGCAAACTGTTTCGCTGCCCCAACAACACCGCCGATCAGGACGCTACCTGGCAGGAGCGCCTGCGCTCCATCAGTAACCTGGACGCCTTTGCTGACAAGACGTTTAATACGTTTGACACAGAGGCTCCCATGCACAGTGACAATGAACTCAGATCACTGCGACACGCGCTGACGACTGCTGAGAGATTTGCCGCTGAACCCAATGGTTGGTTGTTGTTTGAGGGAAGATATGGCTGCGGCAAGACACATCTGGCCGCCGCTATTGGCAACCATCGGTTAGCATTGGGCGACTCCGTGTTGTTCATCACTGTGCCTGATTTGCTCGACCATCTGCGCGCCTCTTACGGGCCGTCATCCGAGCTGGGCTACGACGACACCTTTGACCGCGTGCGTCAGGCTCCGCTGCTGATTCTGGACGACCTGGGTGTAGAAAACCCCAGTTCATGGGCGCAGGAAAAACTGTTCCAGCTATTCAACTATCGCTATACGCATCGCCTGCCAACGGTCGTCACCACCAACGCCGACATCGACCGGCTGGACGGGCGTATCCGCAGCCGTTTACTGGATATCACTCTGAGTCACCGGGTCCACATCACCGCACCGGACTTCCGATCACTGGTTGATAACGAACTTCGGCAAGTTGAAACCAACCTTCATCTCTATGAAAGCATGAGATTTGAAACTTTTGATGTATACAACTATGTTCTTCCAGAGGAGCAGAAAAGCCTGGATAAAGTAATGCGGGTTTCTTACAATTACGCTGAGGATCCACAGGGCTGGTTGCTGCTGACAGGACCACATGGCAGCGGCAAAACCCATCTGGCGGCGGCCATTGCTCAGTTCCGCCGTGATCGGGGGGATGATGTGTTGTTTCTTACTATACCCGATCTACTGGACTATTTGCGGGCTTCATATGGACCATCTTCTGAGATGGGTTATGACGGTACTTTCAATCGAATGCGCAAAGCTCCCCTGTTAGTAATCGATGATCTCGGTACCGAAAATGCCACACCCTGGGCGAAGGAGAAGCTGTATCAGCTAGTCGATTTTCGCTATGTGGCTCAACTGCCCACCGTAATTACAACAGCTAAGGAATTGGAGAAAATCGACGAGCGCATTCGCGTGCGTTTGCTCGATGGGCGACGCTGTATCATGTATAACATTACAGCGCCTGCTTATGTTCTGCGCCGCCGTCGCGGGCAGCGCTGAACCGGAGACGCTGGCGATGGCCATCGACGACTCCCTGACGCTGACCGCTTATGCGCCGTGCTACCGGCGGCAGGTGCTGGACCTGCTCTACTACTGCAACCGGGTGCAGACTCACCTGGACTGGTGCGAAGTCAGCTACTGGCTCGACAGCCCGGAAGCGGTCATCCGGTTGGCGTGGTCCAACGGGCGTATGGTGGGCGTCATGGCGGCGACGGTGCCGCTGCAGGGGTATTCCTGGCTGCGGGTCATCGGCCTGGAGGACGCCCAGCCGGCTCGCTCGATCCTGCTGCTGCTGTGGGATTCGCTGGCGCAGGCGCTGCGCGCACACGGCGGCGAGGCGGCGGCGCTGCTGGTCATCGACGCCTGGCTTAAGGAATATGTCTCGCTGCTGGGTTTTGCCTATTTCGAAGAGATCATCACGCTGCGCCGCAGCCGCTACCGGCTGCCCGCGCCGCGCACGTCACGGGTAATGCTGCGCGACTGCCGCCCGGATGACCTGCCGCGCCTCGTCAGCGTGGACCAGACGGCCTTCAGCCCGCCCTGGCAGATGTCCGCCATCGAACTGGAACAGGCGCAGCAGATCGCGGCGCTGTGTACCGTCGCCGAGCACGGCGGCCAGATCGTCGGCTACCAACTCAGCACCGCCCACCATCAGGCGGGGCATCTGGCGCGGCTGGCGGTGCTGCCACATGTACAGGGGCAGGGCATCGGCGCGGCGCTGGTCGACGATCTCATCCGCCGGTTCTGGCAGCGCGGGGTGCGCAGCATCACGGTCAACACCCAGGCCAGCAACTTACACTCGCAGCGACTTTACCGCCGCTATGATTTCCAGCGCAATCATTACGATCTTCAGGTGTGGCTGGCCCGGCTGTAGCCGGTTACAATCGACGCTGCGCGCTGCGCACAACACACGACAAGCTCCCAACACGGAAGGCATTTCCATGTTTAACATCTACCGGCAGGACGACGCCCGCGCCGACTCGCTGGCCGGGCGCACAGTGGGCGTGGTGGGTTACGGCAAAACCGGTCGCTCGCTGGCGCTGAACCTGCGCGACAGCGGCGTGCGCGTGATCGCCGGCGTGCTGGAAAGCGCCCCGGAACTGACGCTCTCGCCGCATGACGACGCCCAGCCCGATCCGCTGGCCAACGGCGCGCTCGCCGAGGCCGACGGCTTCGACACCATACCGGTCGAGGCGGTCACCCGGCAGGCGAACATCATCCTGCTCACCCTGCCCGACGAACGCATGATCGACGTATATATCAAACACATTTCGCCGCACTTAACCAGCGGCCACGCGCTGATCTTCACCAGCGCCTATAACGTCATCTTTGGCTACATCGAGCCGCCGCCGTTCATCGACGTGGGCATCGTCGCGCCGCGCATGGCCGGCGACCAACTGCGCCAGCGCTATCTCAGCGGGGCCGGTTTCTACAGCTATATCGCCATGTGGCAGGACGCCAGCCGCAGCGCCTGGGAACTGGTGCTGGGCGTGGCCGGAGCCATTGGCTCGCTGCGCGCCGGCGCGGTCGAAATCAGCGCGGAGCAGGAAGCGCAGCTCAGTCTGTTTGTGCAGCAGGCGCTGGTCCCCGTGCTGTACCACGCCATGACGACCGCCGCCAATCTTCTGATGCGCGAGGGCTACCTGCCGTCGGCGGCCCTCACCGACCTGTACCTGGGCGGCAAATTCAACGATTTCGTTCACCGGGCCGCCAGCCAGGGGCTGCTGATGGCCCTGCAGGACATGCCGCTGACGGCGCAGTACGGCTCGCTAAGCCGCCTGGAGCGCTTCAGCGAGCTGAAGCTGGAACGCCTGATGGAGATCACCCTGGACGAAATCCGCCGGGGCGATTTCGCCCGCGAATGGGCCGAGGAATACGCCGACGGTCACCCGCGCCTCGACAAGCTGATGCAGCACCAGACCACGCTCGACCTGTGGGATTGGGAGCAGCAGACGCTGGACGGATTCAACTTCGGTGACGACGGCGAGTAATGTTAAGCTCTCCACCAGAGAACTCATGCTAAGATGAGAAAAATCATGGCATAACTCTGGAGGTACGGCGAGGCATGGCCGACACGAACACCATCGAAAAGCTGATCCGCTTTCTGGAACACGAGAACCACGATCAGCAGCAAACGGCTGTCATTGAACTCATTGAGATTGGCAAGCCCGCTGTCCAACCTTTGATTCACACGCTTAAACATGGGCGGTCACGCGCGCGCTATCTGGCCGCGTGGGCGCTGGGCGAGATTGGCGACGAACGTGCCGTTCTGCCGCTGATCGACGCTCTGCACGACGATAACACCGAGGTCGAGGAGTGGGCCGCCAAAGCCCTGGGCGAAATCGGTGATGAGCGCGCTATTATACCGCTGGTCAACGCGCTTAAAGACAACAAAGCCTCGACACGGCGCAACGCTGCTTCAGCGCTGGGCTGGATCGGCGACGATCGCGGTGTCGAGCCGCTCATCGCCGCCCTGGATGACAAAGACCCCGGCGTAGTCGGCAGCGTCGCCGCCGCCCTGGGCAACATCGGCGACAAAGTGGCGACCCGTCCGCTGCTGCCGCTGTTGAGCCACAAAGACGAATGGGTGCGCATTCGTGCGGCCAAGTCGCTGGGCAAAATGGCCGACTTCAACGCCACCCATCCCCTCATCGCTGCGCTTCAGGACGAAAAAGAGTGGGTCCGCTATAACGTCGCCTGGTCCCTGGGGCAGATTCGTGATGGCAGCGCCTTCCAGCCGCTGGTCAACGCCCTCAAAGACAGCAGCGCCAACGTGCGCCGGGGCGTTGTCGAGGCCCTGGGCCGCTTCGGCGACCCGCGCGCCATCGAACCACTGGAAAGCACCCTGGCTACCGATCCCGACGAAGGGGTACGCCATGCCGTCCACGTGGCGCTGCAGCAGCTCGGTCACTGATCCTGCCAAACCGATTACACAGCAGTGAGGTAAACGCGGTGACTTCTCCACAACAGATTCAGACCTGGGTGTATACCCTAAGCCAGACGGACCTCACGCAGGTTGAGGATGCAATAGACGGGCTGGTGAACGCTGGCAGTCCGGCGGTAGCGGCGCTCATCGACGCGCTGTACGACGGCGACGCGGTCACCTGCGCCCGTGCCATCGAGACGCTGGGAGCCATCGGCGATGCGCAGGCGCTGGACCCCATCATCGGTGCTCTGGGCGACAGCGACGCTCAGGTGGTGCTGTCGGCCATCAACGCGCTGCGCCGTCTGGGCGATGTGCGGGCCGTCCCGGCACTGCTGCCGTTCCTGCGCCATGACGACATCTACGTGCATTTTTATACCACGCTGGCCCTCAGCGAACTGCGCCACAGCGAAACGGTCGAGGCGCTGCTGGCGCTGCTCAACACCGACGATGCCAACGTGCGTCACGGTTGTGTGGTGGCGCTGGGCCGTCAGGGTGACCCGCGCGCCATCCAGCCTATCATCGACCGGCTGGACGATGACGACGAACGCATCCGTTACAGCGCGGCCTACGCCCTCGGCGAACTGGCCGCGCCCGGCGATGACACGGTGCTGACCGCTCTGCGTCTGCTGCTGGACGATGCCGACCCCAACGTGCGCAAATCGACCAAAGAGGCGCTCGAAAAGCTGGTGTGATAATTGACGATGACCGACTCCCCGTCTGGCGGCGGGCTGCTGACCACGTATCTGGAAAT
>CAZXCK010000016.1:0-24173 GCA_964639225.1 uncultured Anaerolineaceae bacterium
TCACTTATAGTTAATTGTAACAGTTTGAACTAAACTCATCAACAGTACCCTTACCTCGGGTGCATTCGGGATTTGGGGCGGGTTTGCAACTTTCGCGCCGCCAGCGGTTTAAGTGCGGGCGCGCTGTAGCACGTCCTTACGATGGCGCGTAAGGGTGGCGTAATGTGCTTTAACAAAATAATGCGGATAAACCGATCTCGTAGTATGCCTTCGCCAGCGGTTCAAAACCGCTGGCTATAGGGAGCCGACCCACTGAAGGGGTCGTGTCCCCTGTGGCACGCAACGGGGGCGGTTCTTTGTGTCTCTTTAGCAGACACGCTTCCTGTAGCCCGGTGTTTTAACGCCGGGCGGGATCGGTCCGCCCCTTTACTCCGCTCTAAATACTTAATCTGCATTACGCCACCCGTTCCTGTTGCCTGCTGCACTTATGTTTTAACGCCGGGCGAGGCGGGTTTGCCCCCATTTCCGGATGCACCCCACCCGCGAACGGGTATTTGGCATCTGCTTTTAGTAGTGGTAACATTACTTCGGTCTTTTTGTGCAAAAACGCACAGCAACACCCAAAGGAGCGAGCAGCACACATGCCATCGAATTTGTCCAATAACATCCCCGACATTGTTATTGGCCGTCTGCCCATTTATCTGCGTGCACTGCGCCGGCTGGCGCAGGAAGGTGTCGAGCTGACATCCTCACACGAACTGGGCAAGCGCCTGGGTATCAGTTCCGCCCAGATCCGTAAGGACCTGTCTCATTTCGGCGGTTTTGGCAAGCAGGGCACCGGCTACCAGATCAGCTTTCTGGAGGAGAAACTGCGCCAGGTGCTGCAGGTCAACCGGGACTGGGAAGTGGCGCTGGTAGGGGCCGGCAATCTGGGCAGCGCGGTTGCTCACTACCAGGGCTTCGCTGTGCGGGGATTCCACATTACCTGCGTTTTCGATGCCGCCCCGGACCGGATCGGCTCGCAGATCAACGAGACAATCGTCATCCAGCCGATGGACCAACTGAACGAAACGCTCCGCACGCGCGGCATCCAGATCGCCATGCTGGCGGTTCCGGCAGAGTACGCGCAGGAAGTTGCCAATCAGTTAGTGGAAGCCGGGGTGCGCGCCATCCTCAATTACGCGCCCATCAACCTGAGCGTACCGGAAGGCGTCCGCGTGCAGCATATCGACCCGGTGGTGCATTTGCAGCGGATGACCTATTATCTGAAGTAACCCCAACAGGTCACCCGCCCGAACAACGACTATTTTTAGTAACTGTGGACAATACGGCGGAACAGGGCCGGATCATCCAGCGCGCGACCGGCTCCCACAGCCACCGCGATCATCGGATTCTCGGCACGATACGCCGGGACACCCGTTTCGCGCGTCAGGAAATCGTCGATGCCACGCAGCAGCGCGCAGCCGCCCGTCAGCGTGATGCCCCGGTCGATGATGTCCGATGCCAGTTCCGGCGGCGTGTTGGACAGCACACTCTTGACGACAGTGGCGATAGCCGCCAGCGGCTCGGCCAGCCCTTCGACAACCTCGCCAGTGGTGATCGTCACCGTGCGCGGTAGCCCGCTGACATTGTCGCGTCCCTGGATTTCCATCGACATATCTTCCGGCTGGTCAACCGCCGCGCCGATCTGAATCTTCACCGCCTCGGCTGTCGGCTGGCCGATCACCAGATTGTACTTGCGTCGCACATAGGCGATGATGCCGTCATCCAGGCGCAGGCCGCCCACACGCCCACTCTCGGCGCGCACGATGTTGTTCATACTGACGACCGCCGCCTCGGTGATGCCGCCGCCAATGTTAACGATCATATCACCGGCAGGCGTGCCCACCGGCAGACCGGCGCCAATGGCCGCCGCCAGCGGCTCCCACACCAGATGCGCCTCGCGCGCGCCAGCCGCCAGCGCCGCTTCATGGACAGCGCGCTTTTCCACACTGGTTACACCATACGGAACCGAGATCATCACCGTTGGCCGGAAGAAGCGAACCCGTCCACCGACCTTGTTAAAGAAATAGCGCAGCATGAATTCGGTCACTTCATAGTCGGCGATGACACCGTTCTGCAGCGGACGGACAATCTGGATGTCCTCTTCCTGGACGCGGCCCATCATCTCCCTGGCTGGCTGGCCGATCTCCATAACGCTGATGCGACCGCGCGCGTCCTCTTCGGTAGCCACCGCCACCAGCGACGGCTCCTGCAGAACGATCTGGCCGCCTTCATAGATCAACACATTGACCGTACCCAGGTCCACGCCCAGGTTTTTGCTGAATAGAGGCATGCTTGGTAACTTTCCTGGTGTCGCGCAGCGCGACGGTTGGTGGTTAAAGCAGCAACGCTTGCGCTATTTATACAATCAGACCAAACGAAAAGCAACGCCTGGCGACATAAGTCCAGGCGCTGCTCGATTACACAGACTTGTCAGACCTCTCCGGAATCAGTCGCCGGATTCTTCGTCCTCGATGATACGCATCATAGAAGGACCCTGTTTTAGCTTTCGACTCACCCGGATCGCCAGCTCGGCGCGGCGCAGTTGCAGCGCGGCGTCGCGGCGCTTGTCCTCTGGTAAACTTTCGGCCAGCATCTCGCGGGCGCGCTCGCGGGCTTCTTCGGCGGCCTGCATATCCAGCGCATGAGCCGACGCCGCCATATCCGCCAACAGAACGACCTTGCCGGGCCGCACATCAACGACACCGCCATAGATGACAAACCGCTCTTCGGCGCTGCCTTTGCGGATCACCAGCTCACCGAAATCCAGCGTGGTCAGCACCGGCGAATGGCGCGGCAGCACACCCATAATGCCCTCAGTGGCGGGCACCAGCACCATATCGGCAGCGCGCTCCTCAAAGACTCTACCCTCTTGTGATACCAGCTCCACATGTATCGTCATAATCTACATTCCCTGGCTGGCTAGTCTTCGGCTTCGGCTTTTTCGTAACGCTCGATAACTTCCTCGATCGTACCCGTCATGTTGAACATCTGCTCCGGGATGTGGTCCACCTCGCCATCCAGAATGCGGCGGAAACCGTTCACCGTGTCGCGGACCTTCACATAGCGGCCCTCACGGCCCGTAAACTGCTCGGCCACCACCATCGGCTGCGTCAGGAACTGCTCAATCTTACGGGCGCGCGCCACCAGCATCTTGTCTTCCGGCGACAGCTCATCCACACCCAGAATAGCGATGATATCCTGCAAGTCCTTGTAGCGCTGGAGTACCTGCTGTACCTCGCGGGCGGTACGGTAATGCTCTTCGCCGATAATCATCGGGTCCAGAATCTTGCTGGTACTGTTGAGCGGGTCCACAGCCGGGAACAGACCGCGCGCCGCAATCGAGCGTTCCAGCGCGATGGTGCCGTCCAGGTGAGTGAACACAGCCACCGGCGCCGGGTCGGAGTAGTCGTCGGCGGGCACATAGACCGCCTGCATCGACGTGATCGCGCCCGTGCGTGTCGAGGTAATGCGCTCCTGGAGCTGGCCCATCTCATCGGCCAGCGTCGGCTGGTAGCCCACCGCCGACGGCATACGACCCAGCAGCGCCGATACCTCAGCGCCAGCCAGCGAATAACGGAAGATGTTGTCAATAAACAGCAGCACGTCCTTGCCCTGGTCGCGGAAGTGCTCGGCCATCGCCAGCCCGGAGAGCGCCACACGCAGACGCACGCCCGGCGGCTCGTTCATCTGGCCGAAAACCATCGCCAGCTTGTCAAGCACGCCCGCCTCGTCCATCTCCTGGTAGAGCTGCGTACCCTCACGGGTGCGCTCGCCCACGCCAGCAAACACCGACAGACCCGCATGCTGCGTGGCGATGGAGTTAATCAGCTCCTGAATGGTCACGGTCTTGCCCACACCTGCGCCGCCGAAAATGCCGGTCTTGCCGCCGCGCGTCATCGGCGCCACCAGGTCGATGACTTTCAGACCGGTCTCGAACACCTCGACTTGCGTCGATTGATCCTCAAAATCCGGCGCCGGGTAATGGATGGGGCGGCGCGGCGAGTCATCAGAAACCGGGTCCATGTTATCAATGGGGCGGCCCAGCACGTTAAACACGCGCCCCAGCGAGGCATCGCCCACCGGTACGGTGATCGGGCTGCCGACAGCATAAGCCGGCACACCGCGCTGCAGGCCGTCGGTGGTGTCCATGGCGACGGTACGCACATTGCGTCCACCCAGGTGCATCTGAACTTCCAGGATCAGGTCTTCTTCGCCTTCACGCGGCACGCGGATCGCTTCGAAAATCTCCGGCAGGTCCGTACTGGGGAAATGTACGTCAACTACCGCACCCAGCACCTGAGAGATACGTCCTTCGATTTCGCTCATACCCTATCATCTCCTCATTTCAGTCAGGCGCAGGCTATACGGAAACGTCCGCAGCCTGTTGTTGATTCAGGATTTCTTCAGCCATGCTGTCGATTGAATTCTGCAGCGCGTTGGCGCCGCCCACGATATCAAGAATTTCGTTGGTGATCGCCGCCTGGCGCGCTTTGTTATAGACCAGGGTCAGATCATCCACCAACTGCGAGGCATTGTCCGAGGCGTTGCGCATGGCCACCATCCGCGCCGAATGCTCGCTGGCTTTGCTTTCCAGAATCGCCTGATACAGGCCCAGATCGGTGAAGCGCGGCACAATCTCGTCGATGATGGCCGCCGGATTCGGCTCGATCTCGTAATTCTGGTCCATCGTGGTGACGTTGGCATCCTTGAGATACTCGAACTCAATCACCTGATTCGCCTGAGGGACGAGCGGCAGCCAGCTAAAAACCGCCGGACGCTGGGTCAGCGTGTTGATGAAATCGGTATAGGCGATAAACACCGCATCCACGCCGCCGCTGGTGAAAGCATCTTTCGCCACACGAGCCATCGGCTGTACATCGGTGATACGCAGATCGTCGTCGATATCGCTGAATTCGGCCACCACCTTGGCGCCCGCGCGGATAAGCGACTCGCGCCCTTTGCGCCCGATGGTGACATAGTCCACCGGCACCGCGATCTGGTCAGCGAAACGCTGCGTTACCCGGATGATGTTGGTGTTGAAGGCGCCCGCCAGACCACGATCCGACGTAATGAGCACGATCATCACCTTGTTGATCTGCTCGCGGACAGTCAGCAGTTCGTGCAGGCTGTCGCCGCCACCGGCGGCCTGCACGTTCTGCAGAATTTCGATAGCCTTCTCCGAATAGGCGCGGCTGGCCAGCACTTTGGCCTGCGCCTTGCGCACCCGCGACGCCGAGACAGCTTCCAGCGCACGGGTAATCTGCCCAATGTTCTGGACACTGCGTATACGTCGTTTGATTTCTCTTGTACTGGGCATCGTCTGTCTCCTCCCTGCGCTGGAGCGCCTGGGAGCTAGCTCCAGTTCTCATTAAACTGCTTCAGTGCCTTTTCCAGGTCCTCACGGTTTTCATCCGTGAGTTCCTTCTGCTCGGCGATCCGCCGCGCCACATCGCCATACTGGCTGTTGTAGGCGCGCAGGAACTCCGTCTGCCATTCCTTGACACGCTCCACCGGCACATTGTCGAGGTAACCCTTTGTACCCGCATAAACCAGCGCCACCTGATCGGCAAGCGCCAGCGGCTGGTACTGGGTCTGCTTCAGCAACTCCGTCAGGCGCAGACCGCGATCAAGCTGGCGCTGGGTGGTGCGGTCGAGGTCGGAACCGAACTGAGCGAAGGCCGCCAGCGACCGGAACTGCGCCAGGTCAATACGCATACCGCCAGCCACGCGCTTCATGGCTTTCGTCTGGGCGTCGCCACCCACACGGCTCACGCTGATACCCACATTCAGCGCCGGGCGCTGGCCTGCGTAGAACAGGTCCGGCTCCAGGTAAATCTGGCCGTCCGTAATCGAAATCACATTGGTGGGAATATAAGCGGAAACGTCGCCCAGCAGCGTCTCAATCATGGGCAGCGCCGTCAGGCTGCCGCCGCCGCGATCCTCGCTCAACTGCGCGGCGCGCTCCAGCAGACGGCTGTGCAGGTAGAACACGTCACCAGGGTACGCCTCGCGGCCCGGCGGGCGGCGCATCAGCAGCGATACCTGACGATAGGCCCAGGCGTGCTTGGACAGGTCATCATAGACCACCAGCGCATCCTTACCGTTTTCCATAAACCATTCACCAATCGCGCAGCCGGAATAGGGCGCGATATAGTTCATCGAAGCCGGGTCCGACGCCGACGCCACCACAACGGTGGTGTATTCCATCGCGCCGTACTCTTCGAGCAGCGCCACCAGACGCGCCACCTCACCCCGGCGCTTGCCGATGGCCACGTAAATACAGTACATATCCTGACCACCCTGATTCAGGATGGTGTCGATAGCGATGGCCGTCTTACCGATCTGGCGGTCGCCAATAATCAGCTCGCGCTGGCCACGACCGATGGGGATCATCGCGTCGATGGCCATAATGCCAGTCTGCACCGGGCGATACACATTCTGGCGCTCCATCACGCCGGGCGCGATACGCTCGATATTATAGAATTCATCCGCGCCAATAGGACCTTTGCCGTCCAGCGGATTGCCGAGCGCGTCCACCACGCGACCGACCATCCCCATACCGACCGGGACTGACGCGATACGACCCAGCGGGCGCACTTCGCTGCCTTCGCTGATCTCGTCATACTCACCCAGGATGATGACACCCACGCTGTCGCTTTCCAGGTTGAAAGCGATGCCGGGTACGCCGTTGTCGAAGCGGACCAGCTCACTGAAACGGATGTTGTCCAGTCCAGCCACCCGTGCAATACCGTCGCCGACTTCCTCTACATACCCAACCTCAACCGCTTCGATGGTCGTCTCATACGAATTGATCTGGTCAAGAAGCGATTGGTACATATTCTCAGAGGCTTCCGCCATGGTTCGGACTCCTATAAATGTGTGGTTAATCTTGCGATGACGCACATTCCGGGGGAATGCTAATTACGCGCAATGCTGCACAAACACGCCGTACTGCCTACAGGACGGCGATATTGTAGCCTATCCGTATAATAATGTCCACGATTTCACAAATTACACATCTGCCGCCCACAGATGACGCGCAATCAGTCGTCGTTCTGCTCGCCCAACTGCCGCGAACGCTGGTAAGCCGCCCAGATAGCTTTTGAAATCACCGTGCGCACGCCGCCTTTCTCCAACTGATACAGCGCCGCCGCCGATGTCCCGCCAGGGCTGGTCACCTGGTTGCGCAGCTCCGCCGGGTGCAGGCCAGCTTCGATAGCATATTTGACCGAGCCAAGCATCGTCTGGTGGACCAGGAACTGCGAATCCTGGCGCGAAAACCCCATATGCACACCGGCATCGATCATGGCTTCCATCAGCAGAAATACATACGACGGCCCGCTGCCGTTGAGCGCCGTCGCCATATCCAGCAGCTTTTCGTCGTCCACATACAGCGACTGGCCCAGCGCGCCCAGCACCGCCGATGCCCACAGCCGCTGACGTTCGGAGACTTCCGCCGTAGCCGTCCAGACGGTCGTCCCCTCCCCGATCTGCCCCGGCGTGTTGGGCATGGCACGCACCACATAATGACAGTCGATGCGGTCGATGATT
This sequence comes from uncultured Anaerolineaceae bacterium, assembly GCA_964639225.1. Taxonomy (GTDB): domain Bacteria; phylum Chloroflexota; class Anaerolineae; order Aggregatilineales; family Phototrophicaceae; genus CAZXCK01. The sequence goes on from CAZXCK010000016.1 coordinate 7,537, forward strand.
TTCTGCATTTTGTAGCCAGCAGCAATACTCAGCACCAGCGCATCCGGCTTAATGTGCCCCCTGATGCCAGGCAGCACGCGGCTCATCATCTGCGGCTTGATCGACAGCACCAGCACATCGGCCTCAGCGGCGGCCAGAGCGTTATCGTTGGTGAATCGCACGCCATAACGCTCGACAAGTTCGGCACCGCGCTGGGTATGGACGTCGGCGGCGATAATCGACTGCGGCGGCAGCAGTTCCTGGCGCAGCAGACCCTTAATCATGGCCTCGCCCATCACCCCACTGCCAATAAGCGCGATTGTTGCATTTTCCAGAACCATCTCGTCATCTCCGTTGTTCGGCCCAGCCGGCAAGCTCACAGGCTGCGCGGACGGCGTTGGAAGGCATAGCGAAGCGCCGGTATGAGATACGAACGCCCCGGCAGATACGTCACCAGCGTATCTTCGAAGCGGCGCGGGCGAATACCAAAATAATCATAAGCATTGCCCAGCCGCGCGGTTCGGCTGGCCGCCAGAATGTCCAGCCATTGCGGCGTCATCAGAGCGCGTGACAATAACAGACTGGCAGTGGCGCTCATGCCGCGCAGCAGATACGGCGCTACCGGCAGCACAAAACGCGGTGTGCGGCTGACGCGCATAATCGTCTGCACCATATCACGAAATGTCAGATACTCCGGCCCGCCGATCTCCACCGTCTCATCAACCAGGTCCATCGCTTCCAGGCTGTGGATGATGGCATCCACCAGATCGTCAATATAGATCGGATTCAGCACCACATCGCCCCGTCCAGGGATGGCAAAGAACAACGGATTCAGCTTGAGCATCATCGTAATATGATTGATAAAGGCGTCTTCCGGGCCGAACACCAGCCCGGACCGGATGATCGTGTAGGCCAGGCCGCTGGCGCGGATCATATCCTCCAGCATTCCCTTGATGCGCAGCAGCGTAAACGCCGACGAAGGCGCCGACCCCAGATGGCTCACCGTGATGATGCGCCCCACCCGTGCCGAGCGCGCCACGCCAATCAGCGTGCGTGTGCCCACCAGTTCCACCCGCTCCAGATCGCGCGGGCGCCCCCACCACATGGCATTTTCCAGGTGAATGACAACATGCACACCGTTCAGCGCGCCGAACACCACCTCTTCGTCCAGCACAGTCCCGGTGACGATCTCCGGCGCGTTTGGCGCTGTCGGGTCCCAGGGCAAATGCCGCTGCTGGTATTCAGATAGCAGGCAGCGCAGCGGCGCACCGCTGGCCATCAGCTTTTTGACCACATGCCGGCCAATGAGGCCGGTACCACCCGTCACCAGAATCATAATCCACTCGCGCGACAGCGGGCGCTCACGCCAAACCAGTCCTGTCCATCAACGATCAGCGCGCCATTATAACACGCCCCGAAGGCCAGCAAACCCCAGGCAAGCAGCATCTGGCAGTTGTGATAAAATAATCACACAGTCAGGGTGGATTCACCCAATTAGTTGACTCTATAATAATCAAACAACCTGACTTATGTTTGAACCAGGGGGAGGTCAAGGTGGAACGACGTCGCGTAGTGGTAACCGGCATGGGCATCATCTGCCCGACCGGTAATTCTGTTGACGAAGCCTGGCAAAATGCCGCTGCCGGCAAAACAGGGATCGGCCCCATCACACGTTTTGACACTTCCCGGCTGGAAAATCATTTTGGTGGCGAAGTCAAAAACTTTGATGCCGTCGAGTTCCTGGGCCGCCGCGAAGCCCGCCGCACCGACCGCGTCACACAACTGGCACTTTACGCGGCGGCTCAGGCCATCGACGACGCCCGGCTCGAAATCACAGAAGACAACCGCTACGATATCGGTGTTGTCGTCGGCACTGGCATTGGCGGCATCAACACCCTGTTCTACAGCACCGTCGCCTTTATGGAAAAAGGCTCCAAAGCGGTTAGCCCGCTCCTGGTCCCAATGATGCTGCCCGACGCCCCTTCCGGCAAGCTGTCGATGACTTACGGCATGCGCGGTCCCAACTTCTCCCTGTCTACAGCCTGCGCCACCGGCAACAACTGCATCGGCGAAGCACTGGAGATCATCCGCTCCGGGCGCGCCCAGGTGATGCTGGCCGGCAGCACCGAGGCCGCCCTCGAAGAGATCACCATCGCCAGCTTCAACAACATGACCGCCATCTCACGCCGCAACGACGAACCAGAGCGTGCCTCGCGCCCCTTCGACAGAGATCGTGATGGCTTCGTCGTGGCCGAAGGCGCGGCGGTGCTGGTCCTCGAAGAACTGGAACACGCCCGTGCGCGCGGTGCGAAGATCTATGCCGAGGTGCTGGGCTACGGTCACACATCGGACGCTTATCACGTTACCGCGCCGCTGGAAACCGGCGACGGCGCCGCCCACGCGATCACCGTCGCGCTGCGCGACAGCAGGTTACAGCCCGAAGACATCGACTACGTCAATGCGCACGGCACCAGTACACAGCTCAACGACATCAGCGAGACGCTGGCCATCAAACAGGCGCTGGGCGAACACGCCTACCAGATTCCCGTCAGCTCCACCAAATCCGTCACCGGCCACCTGATGGGCGCAGCGGGTTCGGTAGAAGCGGTGTTCTCGATCCGCGCCATGTGCGAAAACTTCGTACCGCCCACCATCAACCTGGACAACCAGGACCCCCAGTGCGACCTGAACTATACGCCGCACACCGGCGTCGAACACACCATCCGCAACGTGATGAGCAACTCGTTCGGCTTTGGCGGCCATAACGCTGTTCTGATTTTTGGTGAATGCAACAGTCATGACTAAATCATTTGGCGCACCCGGCTCGGACCGGCGTTATGCGCATATCGTCGGCTGGGGGATGTATGTGCCGGAGAAGGTATTGACCAACGATGACCTCGCGGCCTTCATGGAAACCAGCGACGAGTGGATCAGCAGCCGTACCGGCATCAGAGAGCGGCGTATCGCCAGCGACCGCGAGACGAGCGCCGTGCTGGGGCTGAAGGCTGCCCAGCAGGCGCTGCAGGTCACCGATATTCTGCCACCCGATATCGACCTGATCATCGTGGCCACCAGCACGCCGGAGAACATCTTCCCCAGCACGGCCAGCATCATCCAGCACTGGCTGGGCGCGACCAACGCCGGCGCCTTTGACCTCAGCGCCGCCTGCACCGGTTTCGTCTACGGCCTGGATATGGCCGCGCAGGCCATCCGCTCCGGCAGCATCAACACGGCGCTCGTCATCGGCACCGAGACCATGTCGCGCGTGCTGGACTGGCGCGACCGGGGCACCAGCATTCTGTTTGGCGATGGCGCTGGGGCGGTCATTCTGCAAACCCGTGCCGAACGCGGCGGCGTGCTGTCGTCGGTGCTGCGCTCCGACGGCGCTGGCTTCGACATGCTGGGCCTGCCCACACGCGGCAGCACCGAGATTCGCTCCACCGACGGCCTCGCCGACCGCCAGTTGCACAAGATGTACATGGCCGGCGGCGAGGTGTTTAAGTTCGCCACCCGCGTTATCGGCGAGAGTGTACGCCAGGCCGTCACCAAAGCCGGTATCAAGCTGGAAGATGTCAATGTCATCATCCCGCACCAGGCCAACCAGCGCATCATTCAGGCCGCCGCGCGTGGACTGGGCCTGAACGCCGATATGTTCATTAGCAATCTGGAGCGCTACGGCAACACTTCCGCCGCATCGATTCCCATCGCGCTGGCCGAAGCCCTGCAAAACGAACGCATCCACCCTGGCGATCATATTGTGCTGGTCGGGTTTGGCGGTGGCCTCGCCTGGGGATCGGTTGTCGTTAAATGGGGACTGGTCCAGCCAGACGACTCGACCGCCGGCAAAATCCGGGAACAGCGCCGGCGAGCCGGTTATGCCATCGTACGCATTCGCACCCGACTGCGCCAGTGGCTGCGGCGCATCAGCGAGACGCTTAATGCTCTGTTCGGCGCACAGCACCCCGACGACCATTAATTAAGTAAAAAACGCCACGAAAACAAAGCCACACACAATAGTTAATTTAGAAAAGCTTGATTATATCCAGGTTTTCCTCGATAATTAATGTATGATTGACACTCACAGCATAAGTATCTGAGGGAAACACTGCGATGAAAATTCTGTACGTAGAAGACAACCCACAGAACATGCGTCTGGTCAGGAAGATGCTGCGCGTCGGTGGTTATGATATGCTCGAAGCGATGGACGGCATGACCGGTGTCGAGGTGGCCACCCGCGAGGTGCCCGATCTTATCCTGATGGATATCAACCTGCCCGACATCGACGGTATGGAAGTCACAGGCCGCATCAAGTCCGACAGCCGCCTGAATCACATCCCCGTCATCGCGCTGACCGCCAACGCCATGTACGGCGACCGCGAGCGCTTCCTGGAAGCGGGCTGCGATGGCTACCTGGCCAAGCCCGTCAGCAAAAACGAACTACTCAATACCCTGGCCTACTTCCTCTCCGCGCAGCAGGCTGCCGGTTAAGGTCGAGTTCATCCAATACTAAATATGCAAAACTGCCCGGTTATCGTCCAGGCAGTCTGTTTAGTCTGTTGTCGCTGCGGTCAGGTCAGTTGCGGCGCAGGATGCTGATGTAATACAGCAGCGTCAGCAGCGACGACAGGAACGCGGCGACATAAGTCATGGCGGCGGCAGTCAGAATCTGGCGCGCGCCCTGCGAGTCTCCCGTCGAGACCAGGTTAGCCTGCTTCAGCAGCGCCATACCCCGGCGGCTGGCGTCAATCTCGACCGGCAGCGTCAGCAGCATAAACGCCACCACCACCGCGAAGAACACAATCCCCAACTCGATAAAGCTGGTCACCTGCATAAACACGCCCAGGAAAATCAGGGTGTAAGCGGCCATCGGGCTAAAGCGCATAGCCGGAACCAGAAAGCTCCGCATCGCGATCAACACCGATTTCTCCTGGTGCTGCTGGGCATGGCCCAGTTCGTGCGCCACGATCGCCAGCGCCGCCACTGATGGCTTGGTTGCGATTCCCTGCGACATGCGCACGGTGTGACTGCTGGGGTCGTAATGGTCGGTCAGTTCGCCGGGCACCCCCTCGAAGTTGACGCCGTCCAGGCCCGCAGCGCGTTTGATGCGCTCCCCGGCCTGTACGCCAGTCAGCCCCATGCTATTACGGGTGTTGCCCCACTTCCGGTAAGACGACATCACATAAAACTGCGCCCCCACCGAGAGCAGCAGACTGGGGATCAATACCATCCAGATATAGGCACTGTCGAATATGAACAACTCACTCACCTCCTCACCGTAATCGGGTCGTGCATACTGCTATTACTGTAGCGCAAGTACGTCAGAAAAGTGACAGAAATTCCAGTGCAAATGGTAAATCGGAGGCAGATTTACATCCGGCTCTCATCCAGTCGCCGGCTCTCACCCAACCGTGCTCATTCGCCGATAGGCGTGGGCGTGGGGATCGGATCGGTGATGTAGATCGTGACCTCGCAGAAAGCGCGCAGCTCACTGGTGGTGTCGAACACCATCAGCCGAAATTGGTACTCGCCCGGCTCGTAAGGGTCCGGGTTGAACTGCGACAGCGTACCCATCTCCTGCACCGGCGTAATGCCCTGGTCGATCACCAGAAACTGACCGAATGTACCCGGTCCACTGAGTTCCAGCTTATATTCCGAAAAATCCTCGACGAAAGCGGTGCCCTCTACGCGAATCACCTGGAACACGCGCATACCGTTGGCCGGAATTTGCAGCATGGCGTTAGGCGAGTCGCAGCCCAGCGCCGCTGGCGCATTGGGTTCGATGGTCCCCACCGGCGTCGGCGTCAGCGTTGGCGTCACGAAAATACCCTGTTCCTGCGTATCGCCCAGGTCGATGCCGCTGGCGTCCACCGGAATCTGCCCGGACGGTACCGGACGTGTAGGCGTGACAAACACACCGTCCTCCGGGGCCTCGGCGACCTCAACCGGGCCGGCGGCTTCCAGGTCGGCCCGCATCGTTGGCGCCACCACCTGCTGAATGCCGACCACCACCAGCCCCAATTGAATCAGAACCACCAGCACCGTCAGGGCGTTGCCGCGCTCCGAACGGGCAAAATCACGCTCTAACTCGAACGTCGTCGCCCGGTAGGCGTACTGGGCCATCATATATTTACGCCAGTACCACAGCACGCCCGCGCCGATCAGCACATACAGACCGACGGCGATACGCTCAATCAGAAAGACGATACCACTCACGACGGAAGCGCCCTCAAAACCCCTTTCAGAATGGTCGTCAGCCTGGGTACGATGACGATGCCGGTCTCCAGCACTTCTTCATGATTGGTCTCGGCGGCAGCGTCGATGGTGTCGATGGCTACGTTCGTAATGCCAGAGAACGCCATCACCCGCATTTTGGCGTGCCGGGCGACCAGCACCTCATGCACAGTGGACATGCCCACCGCGTCCGCGCCCAGGCCACGCAGCATCCGCACCTCTGCCGGAGTCTCGAACGTCGGACCAGACAGGCAGCAGTAAACGCCTTCGCGCAGCGTGATATTGTTCTGCTTCGCTACCTGCTGCGCCAGCGCACGCAGATTGTGATCGTAGGTATGGACCATACCCAGAAAACGCGGGCCAACGCTGTCGTCGTTGGGTCCCATCAGCGGATTGGAGCCGCTCATGCCCACAAAGTTGATGTGATCGTTGATGAGCATCACGTCACCGGCTGCGAAATCGCGGTTCAGGCCGCCGGCGGCGTTCGTGAGAACCAGAATCTCGACGCCCAGTTCGCGCATCACGCGGATAGGAAACGTCACCTGTTCCAACGTGTAACCTTCATAGAAGTGCGCGCGGCCCTGCTGCGCGATGACCGGCTGGCCTTCCAGCGTGCCCAGCACAAGCTGGCCGCTGTGACCGTGTACGGTCGAAACGGGCCAGCCCGGAATATCGCCATACGGCACGCGCACCGCGTCTTCGATTTCGTCGGCCAGGCCGCCCAGCCCGGAACCGAGCACCAGTCCCAGCCGGGGCTGGAGTGTAGTCGCCTGCCGAATAACGCTGACCGCGCGCTCGTAGTCGGCCTTTGAATAAGCGGTCATGTACCCCTCCTTTTGAGGTGATGTCATTGCCTGTATTATACCCCCCACATCGGGGACAATCTACGGCGCGCGTCCACCACCAGCCAACATCCAACCAAGCCGACTATTGTCATCGGCGCAAAGCGCGCTATCATGAGCGCAGCGGCGACCGTTCCGCGCTGCTTTCAGTGCTCAACCAAATTCAACGGAGACAGCCCCCTGGTGCAATCATTCCACGTCGAACCGAACGGCGGCCACATCCGCCGTATCGCCGGTGATCTGCAGGCGCACATGGCGCGCTACGGCTACCGGCTCATCGAAACACCCATCATCGAAAACGCCGACCTGTTCCTCATCAAAGCCGGCGATCAGGTCATCGAGCGTCTGTTTACGTTCGAGCGGCGCGGCCATGTGCTGGCCCTCCGGCCAGAGTTCACCGCCGCTGCCGCCTATCGCTACGCGCAGCGCGCCGAGTCCGGCGTCGTTCGCTGGCAGTTCAGCGGCCCGGTTTTCGAGGACAACCCGCACGACCCCATCCCGGCCTACCAGCGCTACAGCGCCGGGGCCGAGTTGATCGGTTTAGCCGGTCCCGCCGCCGACGCCGAGATTATCAGCATGGCCGCCGCCGGGCTGGCCAGCCTGGGCATCGACGCCCGCCTGATGCTGGGCCACGTCGGCCTGACACGGCATCTGCTGGCGCGTTACACCCTGGACAGTCGCACGCAGCGTTTCATCCTCGACCGGCGCGCCCTGCTCACCAGCCGCGAGGACGGTCGCGCCGCCCTGCTGGAACAGCTCGACCGCTACTTCCCCGGTGACGAATCCGCCGAACTGGGCACCACCGCCGACATGCCCGAAGCCGACGCCCAGCACATGCTCGACGTGCTGCTGGATACCACCCGGCGCGGCGAGACGATGGGTGGGCGCGCCCGGCCAGATATCGCCCGGCGTCTGCTGCGCAAACGGCAGCAGGCCGCCCAGCGCGGGCGCGTCGAGGCGGCGCTGGACTTCCTCCACGCCTGGATGCAGATCAACAGCGGCCCCGACGACGCCTTTGACCAGATCGCGCCGTTCATCGAAGGCGACGCCACCGCCCGCGCCCTGCTCGACGAGTGGCGGCGCGCCGTCGATCTGCTGGCAGCCTATAACATTTCGGCGGATAAACTGACGATCCGGCCCGACCTGGCCCGCACCTGGGATTATTACACCGGCCCCGTGTTCGAACTGCACACCAGCGACGGCCTGCAACTGGGCGGCGGTGGCCGCTACGACGAACTGACGCGCCTCATCAGTGGTACAGACAACGTGCCGGCGGTCGGCTTCGCCTATTACATCGACCGCGTGCAGCAGGCGCTGCCCACCGGCACAGCGACCGAGTCCGCTGCTATCCACATCACCAGCGCGGACGACATCCAGGCGGCGCGCTGGGCGCAGGCGCTGCGCAGTCACGGCCTGACGGTGACACTCAGCGACGAAGCTGGCGCCTATCGCATCGTCGATGGCCAGCTTGTCATCGACGGCACCGCATACCCGCTGACCGCTGCCGCCGAAGCCGCCGCCCTTCTCCAACCGACCGACACCGCAGACGAAAGCGACCGGCCATGAACGAACCGATCACCCTGGCGCTGCCCAGCAAAGGCGCTATCGCCGAACCGACCAACAACTTTCTGGCCCAATGCGGGCTGCGCATCCACAAGCCCAACCCGCGCCAGTACACCGGCTCGATTCCGGCCCTGCCCGGCGTCAATGTCCTGTTCCAGCGCGTCAAGGACGTGATGTACAAAGTGGCCGACGGCACCGCGCAGATCGGCATCACCGGCTACGACGTGGTGCGCGAGCACCCGCACGACGATCTGATCGTGATTCACCCCGAACTCGGCTACGGTCACTGTGAGCTGACGGTGGCCGTCCCCGAAGCCTGGGTCGATGTCGAGACGATGGCCGACCTGCACGACATCGCGCTCGACTTCCGCGAGAGCAAGCAGCGCAATCTGCGCGTGGCGACCACCTATACCAACCTCACGCGCCAGTTCCTGCACGCCAGCGGCATCCACCACTTTACGATGGTGCGCGCCGAGGGCGCTATCGAAGTCGCGCCGACCATCGGTTACGCCGATGTCATCGTCGATCTGACGCAGACCGGCACCACCCTGCGCGAGAATCACCTCAAGATGCTGCACGACGGCCAGATCATCACCTCGCAGGCGTGCTTAATCGGCAACCGGCCCGCCCTGGAAGCCAACCCGGCACTGCTGGATACGCTGCGCGTCATGCTGGAACGCATCGACGCCGCCCTGAATGGCAAACGCTTCTCTCAACTGACAGCCAACATCGAAGGGGACAGCGCGGAGAACATCGCCCAGCGGCTGATGGGCAATCCCATCACACGCGGCCTGCTGGGACCGACCATTTCGCCCGTTTACGGCACCCAGGCGAACAGCGACAAACACTGGCACACGGTCACGCTAACGGTGAACTCGCGCCAGCTACTGGATGCGGTGGAGCATCTGCGCACCATCGGCAGCACGCAGATCGTGGTGCAGCCGGTCGAATCCGTCTTTCTCGACCATTCGCCGACTTTCGCCCGCCTCAGCGAGCAGCTTCAGGAATTGGCGAAGAACCCGAAGTCGATATAAAACGCCGGGTCGTCCTGGTATCGGGTCTCGCCGTGTTCCTTGAAAACGAACACGGTCGAATCGATGCGCTTCATGCGCTTCTTGAGCGTGTTCCACTGCGAACGCGAGGGTTCGTCGCGGTCCTCAGCCAGCACAAAATAGTCGGGGTCGAACACCGCCCGGTAGTGGCCATCCTCATATTCAATTAGATCATAGAGCCGCGCATCGCCGCCCAGTACCTGCACAATGTAGCGGCGCACGTCGTTTGGCCGGCGTGGCCGAAATTCAGGTAAACTCTTCAAGGTTATTACTCCTTATTCAGCGCATCCTCGACAGCGTCCAGCGTCCGGTCGATCAGACTGCGCGATTCCAGGCTTTCCGCGCCCATTTCGACGGCCATCGCCAGCCCCAGCAGGCTGATCTCCGGCGGGAAACGGTCGCCATCGGCCAGGTTGAGCGTCAGCAGCGGGCAGCAGAACAACGCCGCCTTGAGATAGGCGCGCCAGTCCGGGCGCAGCCAGCCGCGCCGCCGCAGATCGCGCAGCATGGGCAGCAGCACCCGCTCGATTTTGCTGGTCAGGAACATATGGCGCAGCGGCGGCAGATGATAATCGTGCGTGACGATCAGCCGGTCGCCGTCCTGCGCCATGTGGATACGAGTCGCCGCCTGCTTGACATGCGGGAAGTACATCCACATGGCGAACACGTTATGAAACAGCGGCTTGGTCAGGTCCAGCAGCGGATGATGGCGACCGGCGAAAGCCGGGTCAAAGTACAGCAGTTTGGGGCCGTCCGCGCCGCCAGCCCGGAAGAACACGTTGCCATTGTGCGCATCGCCATGCCCCGCGACCGCCGGATTCACGTCGAGCGTGCGCGCCGGGTCCAATAGGTCGAGCGCCCGCCGGATGATGTCGTCCAGCGTCTCATCGTAACGCTGCCCGTTGATCGTCCAGCACAGCCGCCGAATCTCGCGCAGGGAGCGCTCGCCACCCGGCAGCGCGATGGGTACATCGCCGCCAGCCTCGCCGGGCAGCGGCCCGTAGAAACGTTCCAACCGCCCCCCGGCCAGCCGGTGATAGAACAACTGATGCACTGGCGCGCGCGCCACATCGGCGGCAGGCTGATCAGCGAGGGTGGCCCGGTAGCAAACCAGCAGATGATCGTCAGCACGCTGCTGCGCTTCGGTGAGAGCCGTCAGCGTCGCGTCGTTGGCTTCGCCCTGCTCAAGCGACCAGGCCACGTCGAACACCGACGGGTCTTCGATCACCTCGTAGATCAGCAGATGCTGCCCGGCCCGCGTCGAGCTGTGTACCGGCTGGATCACCGGATAGCCCGCCTGGGCCAGCATGGCAGCGTTGTAATACTCGTCGATGACGTTATCTTCTTCGGTGTGCGTCTTGAAGAACAGCCGCCCGCCACCCGCCAGCGTCAGAAAGCCGTTGAACGAGTTCAGCGACACCGCCTGCGGGCGCAGCTCGACCGCCGTCACATCAAGCTGCGGGAACGTCTCCACGATGAAAGCCCGCAGCAGCGACTCGGCCTGGGCGCGGTCGCTGAATTGCAGCGTCTGAATTTGTTGGAGCAGATCGCTCATCATCCCACCAGGGCGCGTTATTCCAGCCCGATAATCTCGTTGCGCTTGCGAATGGCGAAAGCGTGCGCCGGGAAATCCTCATAGTCGGCCAGCGTCGCCGTGATGCCCTGCAGGCGCTCGTAGCCCTCACGCGACAGATAGCCGATGCCGCTGCGCTTGAGGAAGTCCCACACGCTCACCGACGAGAACGAGCGGGCAAAGCCGCCGGTCGGCAGGATGGCGTTGAGGCCCAGGCAGTAATTCGCCGTTGGAATGGGCGTCATCGGCCCCAGCAGAATCTCGCCGGCGTTGCGCAGCTTGTTGAGTGTGACGAACGGTTCTTCGGTCATCACTTCCAGATGCTCCGGCGCGTAGTCGTTGACAAACTGGATGGACTGCTCCAGGCTGCCGGTGAGCAGTACGCCGCCATAATTCGAGAGCACCGTCTGCACAAAACCGCGCCGCCATTCCGGCAGTTGGTTGATGTACTCCGGCAGAAGCTCCAGCGCTTCCATCGCCACGCGCTCGCTGTGCGTCACCAGAATAGCCGCCGAGTCCGGGCCGTGTTCGGCTTCCACCAGCAGATCGAGCGCCGCCAGGCGCGGGTCGGCGTGCTCGTCGGTCAGGATGATCGACTCGCTGGGTCCGGCAGGCAGGCCCACGTCAATCGTGCCATACAGCAGTCGCTTGGCCGCCGAGACGTAGCTGCTGCCCGGCCCGATGACCTTGTCCACATGCGGGATGGTCTCGGTGCCGTAAGCCAGCGCGGCGATGGCCTGCATACCGCCCACCACATACACCTCATCGACGCCGCACACTTCCGCCGCCACCAGCGAACCGGCATCGGCTTTGCCGTCCGGCGTGGGCGGCGTGACCACCACCACCCGCTCGACACCGGCCACACGCGCCGGAACCGCCAGCATCAGCATCACCGACGGGAACGCGCCCTTGCCACGCGGCACGTACAGCCCGGCGCTGGCGACTGGCGACACCTTCTCGCCCGCCATAATGCCCGGCTGCACCTCGGTGAACCACATCGGCTCTGGCATCTGCTCGGCATGGAAACGCTGAATATTCGCGTGCGCCGCTTCAATCGCCGCGATCACCTCCGGGCTGACCTCGGCGCGGGCGGCGGCGAAGTCCTCAGGCGTGGCGCGCAGCATCGACGCCTCGAAGTTGGGCGCATCGAAGCGCCGCGCATAATCGACGACGGCGGCATCGCCTTCGTTACGCACCCGGTCGATCACCTCCTGCGCCAGCGGCAGCAGATCGCTGATGTCCTTCTCGGCGCGCCGCATAATCTTAGCGCGCTGCTCGGCGCTGATTTCGTTGAGTTTCCAGAATTGGATCATTCTTGCCTGTTCCTCTATCGTCATATGATGATGAAGTCAGCGCGGCGCTGGCGACACCGCGCACCGGATCATTGAGTTGGGGTTTGCAGCAGAAGCCGATTATAGCATACACAACAGCAGGAGGCGCGTGCGACCTGCCCGCGCCTCCTGTGAATGGACTCATCTTATCGCGCGGTCAGAATCAGGTACTCATCTTCTCCGCGTGCTTGCCAATCACCTCAGAACGCCGGCGCGTGCCGTCCCAGCGGATGTCCGGCACCAGAATCTCTTTCTTCTCCATGATGCGCTCGCGATGCAACATCAGGTCCTGAATCATGATCTTCATCTCGGCGCGGACATCATGCGACGGCTCGTAGCCCAGGTCGATCAGATGCTGGCGGTCCGGGTTGTAGTAATGCTCGGCGGCCTCGTGGCGCGGATTGTCGTACTGGTAGATATCCACGTCCAGCCCCACCGACGAGCCGACTTCGCGCACCATCTCCGCCAGCTCGACAATCGAGTAAGTCTCCTCGAACTGGTTGAACACGCGATATTCGCCCGGCTCCGGCGGATTCTCTATGGTAAGCGCCATGCACTGCATCGAGTCGCGCAGCGGCAAAAAGCCGCGCTTCTGATGGCCACCGCCAAAGATCGTCAGCGGATGGTCGATCACCGCCTGGCAGCAGAAACGATTGATGGCCGTCCCGAAGCACTGGTCAAAGTCCAGCCGCGTCAGCAGGCGCGGATCGTCGCCCATTTCGTCGATGCGCGTACCAAAAACCACACCCTGCATCACATCGGTGGCGCGCAGCCCCCAGATTTTGCAGGCGTAAGCCGTGTTGTTCGAGTCGTGGACCTTGCTCTGATGGTAGAAGCTGGCCGCCTGACGCGGGAACGGCAGGTAATCCTTGCGGCCTCTGAATTCGACCTCAAAGAACCCTTCGGGGATGTCGATGTTGGGCGTGCCGTACTCGCCCATCGTGCCCAGCTTCAGCAGATGCGCGTCCGGGCAGACTTCCTTCATGGCCCACAGAATGTTCAGATTGCTGGCGATGTTGTTGGTCTGTGTCCAGACACAGTGCGCCTGGTCGATCATCGAGTATGGCGCCGACGGCACCTGCCCCAGATGCACAATCGCTTCTGGCTGGAACTCGACGAACAGGTTTTTCACGAAGTCGTAGTCGGCCAGGTCGCCCACACGATACTCGATGTCTTTGCCGTAACGCTCGCGGAAGGCGGCCAGGCGCTCCTCACGCGAATAGACCGGGATGGCGCTGTGGCTGCCGACCTCGTCCACCCACTCACGGCGCAGCATCAGGTCCGCGCCAGCGACCTCGTGCCCGCGCGCCGTCAGATACTGGGCCAGCGCCCAACCGAGATACCCGTCGATTCCGGCGATTAGAACTCTCATGCTTTGTCTTCTCCGATTGCCTGTTTTCTGGTCTCCATAATGCGACAACCCAACCGGCTGTCAAAAGGTACGATACCTGCCAGGGGCAGCATCGAAAGCCCGCTATCCTGAAGTCTGGTCGGCCACCGCGTCGATCTGTGGCCGGAAACCCGCCAGATAGCCGCTCACCGCCAGCAGTTCGGCGTTGAGCACGCTACATCCGGCGGCGCCGCGAATTGTGTTGTGCGACAGCGCCACGAATTTGTATCCCAGCACCGGGCAGGGCCTCAGCCGACCCAGCACGGTCGCCATGCCAGCGCCTGTATTGCGGTCACGACGCGGCTGCGGACGGTCGATCTGCGGCACGTAGACCAGCGGCTGCAGTGGCGCGCTGGGCAGCGACGGGACCGGCGACGGCCCGGCGAAACGCTCCCAGGCAGCCTGGATGTCATCCAGCGCCGGCTGGAACTCCAGCTCGACCGACATATTGACCAGGTGCCCATCGGTGACCGGGACACGGGTGCAGGTGGCGCTGGCCGTAATCGCCAGCGGGCGAATGCTCTCGCCATCAAACGTGCCCAGCATCTTGAGCGGTTCGCTCTCCATTTTGCCTTCATCGCCCGGCACATACGGAACCACATTGTCGATCAGGTCCAGCGACGGCACACCCGGATAACCCGCTCCGCTGGCCGCCTGCTCACTGACCATCAGCAGTCGCTTCACACCGAACGGCAGCAGCGGCTTGAGCGCCATCACCACCGGCATCGTCGTACAGTTGGAATTGGCCACCAGCGCGCCCGTCGTCCAGCCGCGCTGGCGACGCTGCACGTCGATGAGGCCCACGTGCTCGGCGTTGATCTCCGGCAGCAGCAGCGGCACATCCGGCGCCATGCGATGCGCCGAAGCGTTGGTACACACCACATGACCGGCAGCGGCCAGCGCCGGTTCGCGCTCGACAGCGGGTTCTTTGGGCAGCGCAGAGAACACCAGCAGCGAGTCCAGCGGGTCATCCAGCCCCTTGACCGTCAGCCCGGCCACCGCTGCCGGCGGCTCGCCGTCCAGCACCCAGTTGACCGCCTCGCCATAAGTCCGCCCCGCGCTCCGCTCAGAGCCGACGACTTCGGCCACGCGAAACCAGGGATGCCCGGCCAGCAACTGCACAAAACGCTGGCCAACGGCTCCCGTTGCTCCCAGTACAGCGACGTTTAATCTCTCCAAGTTGTTATCCTCTCTCGCCTATATCCCCACCGACCGGGTGACGACACCGGGATACGAACCGAGCATCTTCACAAACGATGCCCGCTGTAACAGGCGCGCCAACGCCTCCTGACAGGCCGGGTCCTGCCAGTGACCTTCAAAGTCCAGGTAGAAGACCGGCTCCCAGGGACGGTTGCGGCGCGGGCGCGACTCGATTTTGGTCAGGTTAAGCCCGCGCGTGGCGAACTCGCCCAGGCATTCGTAAAGGGCGGCTGGCCGGTTGCGCGTCGCGAAGACCAGCGATGTCTTGTTGTATTCAGCGCGCGGAGCGTCATCATGCCCCAGCACAAAAAAGCGCGTGTAGTTGAACGTCACATCCTCAATTTCAGTCGCCAGCTTGTCCAGACCGTACAGATCGGCGGCCATCTCACTGGCGATAGCCGCCACACCCGGCTCCGGCGACGCCGCCAGGTCACGCGCTGCGCCCGCCGTGTCGTAATAAGGCACGGCATCATAACCGCTGCGGCGCAAAAAACGCTCGCACTGGGCCAGCGCCTGTGGATGCGAACGCACTCGCTTGACATCCACCAGCGTCATGCCCGGCGGGACCATCAGCGCGTGATGCACATGCAGCACAATCTCCGCCTGGATGCGCAGATCGTGGTCCATCAGCAGCTCATACGACTGGTTGACCGCGCCTGCCAGCGCGTTTTCTACCGGCAGCAGCCCGTAAGTGACCTGCCGCGACTGGATCGCCTCAAAAAGCGCGGTGAAATTAGGGCAGGGAACCGTTTCGACCGCGTCGCCGAAATGCTGCCGCACCGCCTGCTCAGAATAGGCGCCATGAACGCCCTGAAATGCTACTTTGTCGCGCAACCGTAACGCTCCTCAATCGTGTTGTTCGCTGCTCGTCCTCAACGCTGAAGAATGTAACACGCTCCCCGCCTGAAGTACCAGCCTTAATCCGCCGCTATTTGACAACTTCCAGCTCGACTTCCAGCAGCCGCGCCGGGAACCAGAAGGCGCAGAAGTTCTCATACAGGTGCGGCCAGCGGTTCGCCCACCAGCTAACGCCCAGCATCCGGTGCAGCTTGCCAAACACCAGCCGCCGCCGCGTGATCTCAAAGCGGGTCTTCACAAACAACCAGTTGGCCTGGTCCGTATCCGCCGACCAGAAACGGAATGTCTCATACGTAAAGAAGCGCACATGTGTCGGGTCGCCGAACGCGCCCACGCAGGTGTAATACGGCACCTCGATCACCACACGCCCGCCCGGCCTGCAGATGCGGTGCATCTCGGCCATCAGCCGGTTCAGGTCGCGGATGTGCTCCAGCACATGATAGATGTATATCCGGTCGATGCTGTCCGCCACGAACGGCAGCGGCCTGTTCTCGAAATCGGCTACTACCGCCACGCCGGGCAGCGGCACCATATCCACGCCATACGTTCCGTCGATGGGCCGCTTACCGCAGCCCAGGTTAAGTTCTGGCATATCTGCTCCATATATTTGTGTATGCC
>CAZXCK010000016.1:24273-52397 GCA_964639225.1 uncultured Anaerolineaceae bacterium
ATCTCACCTTCAGGTTTCGGCTGGCTCCGGCTATTATACAGGCAGCTTTCACGGGCAATCCACAGCAGAAAGAAATCACCGCATGACCGCCTACAAATGCTACACCGAAATCACCCAGCAGCGCGACGCCTGGCAGCAGGCCGTCGAAAACGTCCTGAGCGCCGGGGACGACCTGAAACGCTTCTTCGCCGAGCAGCAGCCGGACGAGATCATCTTCCTGGCCTGCGGCTCGCCCTACTACCTGGGACAATCGGCGGCCATGCACTGGCAGCGCCAGCTTGGCATCCCCGCCCGTGCCGTCATGGGTTCCGAGATGTTCATGTATCCGGAGACATACCTGCCCGTCACTGCCAGGCGCCCGCTGGTGGTCGTCGTCTCGCGCTCCGGCTCCACGTCAGAGGTCCAGTGGGCACTGGACAAATACGAGAAGCTGTATCCGGGGCGGACGCTGCTGGTCGGCTGCACGCCGGGCAGCCCGCTCGCCGAACGCATCCCGCAGCAGATCATCATGCCCGCCGCCAATGAAGAAACCATCGCCCAGACGCGCTCATTCTCAGCCATGTATCTGGCGACACAGCTCATCGCCAGCGTCATCAGCGACCAGCAGCCTGTCATCGACGCCCTGAGTGCCGCGCCGGGTCAGGTAGACGGCTTCATCACCGCCTGGGAACCGACCATCGCGCACATCATGGCCAACGAGGCGCTGCACAACGTCTTCTATCTTGGCTCCGGGCCGCTGTTCGGCATCGCCCAGGAAGCCACGCTCAAGATCACCGAGATGTCCATCACCGAAGCCTTCGCCTATCCCTTCCTGGAATCGCGGCACGGCCCGCGCTCGCTGATCGACGACAGCACGCTGGTCGTCGGCCTGTTCGGGCAGTCCAGCGCGCGCTACGAGAAGCCCGTCCTCGCCGAACTGCGCCAGGAGAGCACCCCGCACACGCTGGCGCTGGCTCCGGCCAGCCTGGGCGAGATTCCCGGCGCGGCGCACACGCTGGCCGTCGAGACGGACTGGCCGGACAGCATTCAGGGGCTGGCTTATCTGCCGCTGGTGCAGTTGATCGCCTACTATCGCGCCATCACCAAAGGCGTCAATCCAGACGAATCGCGCAATCTGGTGCAGTTCATCGAACTGGACGACGAAGGCAACAAAATCTAATCGCCGCAACCCTGGAGAAATGCGCCATGCCACGCACGGACCGCCGCGCCAGCCGTGAATTTGATCTGGTCGTCATCGGCGAGGTCAACCCCGATATCATCCTGTCCGGCGATGTCATACCGGAGTTCGGCCAGGTCGAGAAGATCGTCGAGTCCGGCGCCATCCGTATCGGCAGTTCATCGGCCATTTTCGCCTGTGGCGCGGCCCGGCTGGGCCTCAATGTGATGTTCTGGGGTATGGTGGGCGACGACCTGTTCGGCCACTTCATGCTGGATTCCATGCGCGCGCGCGGCGTCAATGTCGATTCGATCATCGTCGATGCCGAACGGCACACCGGCTTTTCGGTGATTCTGGCCACCGGCGCTGATCGCGCCATCCTCACTTATCCCGGCGTCATGCCAGACATCCGCCTGCGCGACATCGACCTGAACCAATTGAGCCAGGTCAGCCATCTGCACATGGGCGGCTACTATCTGCTGGACGCGCTGCGCCCGGACGTACCGAAACTATTCGAGGCCGCCCGTCAGCGCGGCACCACCGTCTCGCTGGACACGAATTACGATCCCCGCGAGGACTGGCGCGACGCGCTCGTCACGCTGCCCCTGCTCGATATGCTGCTGGTCAACGACACCGAGGCGCAGGCGCTCACCAACCGGCAGACTCCCGCCGAGGCCATCGACTCGCTGGCGGAGCGCGTGCCGCTGGTGGCGGTTAAGCAGGGCGCAGAGGGTGCCCTCGCCCGTCAGGGAGAGACCATCCACCGCGTAGAACCACCATCCGTCACGGTGAAAGACACCGTTGGCGCCGGCGATTCGTTCGACGCGGGCTTTATCTATGGCTTTCTGGCGGGCTGGCCGCTGGACTGCTGCCTGAGCCTGGGCGCGGCCTGCGGCTCACTTTCGACACGGCAGCACGGCGGCACCGATGCCCAGCCCACCCTCGACGAGGCGCGGGCCAGCATACCCGCCCTCGCCGATTGTATATAGACAAGAATGTTGCGGGGCGAGGGCGGAACCCTCGCCCCACTTACCTACACATCACCCAACCGCACGTCCAGCCACCAGCCGACCTGCTCCCCGGCACCGACAGTCGCCACGCGCTCATTACGCTGCGCCAGCGCCAGCGAGTCGTAGTAGCCGCTGCCCGGTTCCAGCGCGGCGGTCGTCGTACGCGAATAAGTCCCTTCATCGACCCACACACCCAGATACGGTGCGGTGACCGCGTCCCAGCGCATATACAGGCCGCGCCCGGTGTTCCCCTGGCGCAGACTAGCCGCCGACAACGGCTGCTCCGGCGGCACGTAGAACTTGCGGCAGTCACGGGTTGACGCTGGCCCGGCGACGTTCAGCGACCGCCGCACACCATCCGCCAGTGTCGCAGTAGGCCAGTCCAGCAGCGCACCGACCGCGCCCAGCGCCGGGTCGTTCATCACATTGACCACGCGCTCGACACCCGGCAGCTCAATCGTCGTGTGCGCATCGGCGTTAAACAGCGGATGCGCCGCCCACAGGAACGGCAGCGCCCGCCCACTACGGTTTTCCAGCGTGTAATCCAGGCGCAGACCATCGGCCAGCAGCGACGCCGTGCGCGTCAGCGTGTAATCCAGTGCCACACCTTGCACCCGCAGAGTCAGCATAGACTGAGTCTGCGCCTTCACGTCCCAGGGCAGCGCCCAGACCTCGCCGTGATCGGGCAGCGTGACGCTGGCGTCATGCGGCGACGGACATTCCACAATCGTCGGGAACATCTCGTCCCAGCCAGCCAGATCGTGATCGGTGAACGTGTCGCCGTAGGTCCGCGCCCGCACCGGATTCGTCGGCGGAGCCAGCCACTCGTGCCCGGCGACCTTATCCACCAGCGAGGCGATCTTAGCCCCCAGCGCCGGGACGATAACCACCCGCACATGCTCGTTTTCCATCTGCCATGCGTCGAAGCCGTGCCAGTCGATGACCGTCATGAGCCTTCCCCCTTAGCCAGCGCCAGCAGATCGCGGTGTGCCGCCGCGCCGATGTGGTTGGGTTCCAGCTTCAGCACGGCCTCAAAGTGCTCGGCGGCTTCTGGCCGGGCCAGCCCGCCGTAGCCCAGCGCCATCATGTAATGACAGTGGATTCGGTTACGCAGCGTCAGGTCGTCCTCGAACACCAGAAAGTTCGGCAGCGACACGGCGAAGTAGTCCATTTTTACGTCATCATCCAGGTGATCCTGGCCGTAGCGCACCAGCTTCTCAAAGATAGCGTGCGCCTGATCCGCCTGGCCCAGCTTCTGCCACGCCAGCCCCTGGTAAAAGATCATGTCCGGCGGCTGGTCGTTGTAATACATGGCCGATGTCGGCTCCGACAATCCGACCGACGCCCGCTCGAAGCAGGCACGCGCTGTATCGGGCTGGTTCAGCCCTTCATAGGCCACACCCAGATAGTAGTTGATGTGGTTGTCCTGCGCCCCGGCCAGCTTGCCCTCGTTCAGATTATCGGGATACATGCGCGCCTGTTCCAGCCGTTCGACAGCCTGCGCGAATTCTCCAGCGGCGATGTTCTGCCGCGCCAGTTGCAGCAGACCAAATACATACTGCTCGGCGACTTTGCCCTCGCCGCCTTCCCAGGGATGGAACGTGTGCCCCAGCAGCGTATCCAGCGCCTGCTGATGCCGCCCAAGTATGTTGAGCAGCGTCACCCGTTCCAGCATCAGATCGTCGCGCTGCTGCACCAGTGCCGGGTGCTGTTCCAGGTTGCGCAGGCGTTCGCCGGGCGCGACGCCGATCTTCTTGTAGAGCTGGTCCAGCTCGAAGAACACACGCGCATCGGCTGGATTCAGCTCGAAGGCCCGTTCGTAGACCTGCCGCGCGCGTTCTGGCTCATGACGCTTGTTCATGTAGGCCAGCCCCAGGTTGCGATACGGCGTGGCGAACGACGGATCGCGCTCGCACGCCAGTTCCCACGCGGCAACCGCCTCGTCATAACGCCGGTGCGCATACCAGAAGTTACCCAGGTAATAGGGCGCACGCGTGTCCTGCGGATTGCGCCCGATAGCCATTTCCAGCGCCAGCACCGCTTCCACGCGGTTCGGGAAGCAGTAATCCGGCGATACGTCCGCCGCCCGTCCGAATGCATCGTCAGCGGCAGCGGAGTCGCCCGCGCTGGCATGGAACCAGCCAGCGTAATACAGCACCATCGGGTCGGTGAGTGGCGCGGAGTCCAGCAGCGCCAGCCCCTCGCCGAACAGCCCCGCATGGGCGTAATCCAGCGCCACCTCAATATAGTTATGCACCCAGCCGCGCATCAGCCGGGTAAAGTCGCCATCGTCTCCGGTCAGCAGACTCTGCTCGTACAGCGCGCCGAAGTTGAACGTGTCCAACGCCAGCGCCGCCGCGATCTCGTCCCGCGCCGCGTCGAGGCGGCCCAGTTTGCGCAGGCAGGCGATCTTCAGGTGCCGAGCCTGATGATGGCGGGCGTTGCGTGCCAGCGCAGGCTCAAGCAGATTCAGCGCCTCGGCATAGTCCTGGCGGCGGCAGGCCAGCCGCGCCAGTTCGAAGTAGCCGCTGTCCTGCCAGGCGGCATTCCATACGGCCTTGTAATAGGCGTCGGTTGCTTCGTCATAGCGGCCCTGCATACGCAGCGCCTGCCCCAGATTGTAATATGGCTCGCCGTCATACGGATTCGGGTTGCGCATCGTGACGCGCTCAACGGCCCTGCGGAAATACGCTTCGGCCTCAGCGAATTTGCCCCGGCGCAGCAGCAGCAGACCCAGCGCGTTGTTGCAGCGGCTGTCACCCGGATCGCGCCGCAGCGCCTCTTCATAGTACGGCTCCGGCGGATAGGTCGCATGGCGGTACTGCTCCAGGTGTAGGCCGTGCAGGAAAAGCTCGTCATTAGAGCCAACATCGGCGGGTGGCGGCGCGGGCGTCGCCGGGCTGGGAACGTCCGGCTTTTCATCTGGCAGCGGCGTATAGGCGATCAGTTCGCCGCCATCCGCATCACACACGCGCAGAGTCAGCGCCTGCGCAGCCGCGTCCGTAACGACCGTCTCGGTCAGCACGTTTTCTGGTGACAGCGCCGCTGTCCGTTCGAAGATGACAGCATCCCCGCACCACAGCTCGACGCGCACCTCACGCGGACGGCTGGCGTACACACCGATCTGCGCGCTGCCGTCCACGACTTCCAGGTTGACCGCCACCTCATGCGAGGCGTTCCTGGCCGCGCCGATACCCTTGTACGGCATGAACACCTGCGTGAATCGTTTTTCTTCGCCCGGCTGCAACCACGAGAAATCCGGCTGGTTGTCGGTGAAAGCGCCGCACATCAGCTCAATGTACGGCCCGTCCTCATCGGTAAGCTGCCGGTCCCACGCCTTGCCGAAGTCACCGTTGCCCCAGGTCCACTGCTTTTTGCCCGGCACCAGATGATGATTGGCGACATGCAGCATACCGGCCTGCACGCCGTGATCGTAGCAGCCGATAAAATCAAAGTCGGAGTGGTACGCCATGAATGAGGTCGGCACCGGGATGTTCTTGTAACGCGAGATGTCTGTGCCAGGCGAATAGTCCATCTTGTAATAGGTGCCGGTGGCGATGGGAAAATCGGACACATCGCGCTTGCCATGATCCATGACGGCGTGTACATCCGGCGGAAACACCGATTGATAATCATCGTTGACGCTCACAGCGGGGTTGGCCCACCACAGGAACGTCTGCGGCTTGTCGGTGCGGTTGTAAAGCTGCACATTCAGTTCCAGATAAGCCGCGTCCGGGTACAGCGTAAAGCCGACCATGCCTTTCGTGCGGAACATGCGCTCGATCTCGCTGAACCACACCGTATGGCTGCCGTCAGCGTTGGCCTGCAAACTGTAATCGACCTGCTCGAACGTGCTGGGCCGGTGATGCTGAGGCCAGTTGAACTCAATACCGCCGGAAATCCAGGGGCCAGCCAGTCCCACCAGCGCCGGTTTAATCACCTGGTTGTAATAGACAAAATGGTAGTCGTTGGTCTTATCCAGCGCCATCTGCACCCGCCCGCCGATCTCCGGCAGCAGCATAATCCGCAGGTAGCGATTCTCCAGAAAAACAGCGTTATACGTCCGGGGCTGGCGCTCGGATTCCACCCGGTCAATCACCGGATGCGGATACACCACGCCGCTGCTGCCCTGGTAAACACGCTTTTCCAGAAACATCGGGTTTTTATCGGGCTGGCCCACGCCATACGTGGGGATCGTCACCTGCTCTTCCCAGCAGGCCACCCGCCCGGCGAACTCATCCGACATCACAACCTCCTTAATGGCTTTTTTTCGCATCTTAGCACTGCTCAACACCCGGCCCAATAGCGCAAATCATGTTAAGATGGATTATGTTACGCTTACAGGAAAGGCGCATTTCCATGTTCCGAATGCACATTCCACACGGCTTCGAGGGCCAGGTGCATTTCATCATCCCCCGGCATTTTCTGCACCAGGTCGAAAACCACCCGCTGCTGCATGCGCTGCTGCCCACCGATATCGGCTGGTTCCCAC
The DNA here is from genome assembly GCA_964639225.1 of uncultured Anaerolineaceae bacterium. Taxonomy (GTDB): domain Bacteria; phylum Chloroflexota; class Anaerolineae; order Aggregatilineales; family Phototrophicaceae; genus CAZXCK01. Next base: position 30,932 of record CAZXCK010000016.1, read on the forward strand.
AGGCGCGCTATCACTACCGCGACCGCCCCAACGGCGCTCCGGAGAATATTCTGATTTACTGTGTGGCTGGCAGAGGCTGGGCGCGCGTCGGCGAAAAGACCTACAAGCTGCGCCCCGGCAACGCGCTGATGATCCCCGCCGGTGAACCGCACATCTACAGCGCCTCACTCGACGATCCCTGGTCCATTCACTGGTTTCACTTTCGCGGCGAGACCGCCTACCAGTACATCCAGCAGGTCAAACCGCAGCAGTATGTCATTCCCATCCACCCCAAAGCACACCGGCCCATTATCGAGACCTTCGAAGAATGCTACGACGCCCTCGCCAACGACTTCAACATGCGCCAGATGGTTTTCTGCGCGCTGGCTATCAACCGCGTCCTGGCCTGGACTTTCTTCGCCAACCCCGACTTCGAGCCGGACGAACCCGCCATGCCCCGCGCCATCGACCGCGCCCTGAGTTTCATGCGCGAGAACCTTTACGACAGGCCATCATTAGCCGAAATGGCCCAGTATACCGGGCTGTCGGTGTCTCACTTCTCATACCTGTTCAAAGCGCACATGGGCGCTCCACCGATGGATTATTTCATCAAGCTCAAGATGCAGTACGCCTGCCATCTGCTGGAAACCACCGACACGCCCATCAAAGACATCGCCCTGCAACTGGCCTACGAAGACCCGTATTATTTTTCCCGGTTGTTTCGCAAAGCGATGGGCGCTTCGCCCGCCAAATATCGCGAGAGCGGCCTGTAGCCGCTCTCGTCTGTATATCTGTCGTTGATTGCCTGGCGTGTAGCTGTGGACTAACCCTGCTGCTTGACGATAGACCGCGCCCGCGCCTTTTCTTCGCGTGCCTGCCGCCACTGCGACAGCGCCACCGCGCCCACCAGCAGCAGACCCAGCGCCACGCGCTGAATAAACGTGTTGAAGCCCAGCAGGTTCATGCCGTTGTTAAGCACGCCGACGATAATCACCGCCAGGAACGTGCCCACAATCGTGCCCTTGCCGCCGGTCGTCGCCGCGCCGCCCAGGAACACCGCCGTGATGGCCTGCAGTTCCAGGCCCACACCGTTAACCGGATTACCCGATGTCGTGCGCGCCGCCAGCAGCACACCCGCCAGACCCGCCACACCACCAGACAGCATGTACATGGTGATGCGCACACCGGTCAGGTTGATACCGGCCAGGCGCGCCGCCACCTGATTGCCGCCAATGGCGTAAATCGAACGCCCAAATGCGGTGTAGGACATCAGAATGTGGAACAGAATGGTCACGCCCACGAAGATCACCGTCAGGACAGGAATACCCGTCCAGGGAGAGCCTCTCAGTTCCGGTATTCCCGCATCGGTCAACAGACGTCCCTGCGCCAGCCAGGTAAATTCCGGCTGGGTGACCACACCAATCGGCTTGCCATCCGGCGCCAGCAGGAACGCGACACCGGCGAACGCTGCCAGCGTACCTAAAGTGGCGATAATCGGATTCACACGCAAGACGGTGACGATAAAGCCGTTGATCAACCCAGCGATCATACCGGCGACCACACCGGCGATGACAGCGATCACGACATTGCCTGATGGGATAAAACCGAACGAACCCACCGTCCCCACGCCGATCAGCACCGACGCCGACACCACCGAACCAATCGAGGCCACCGAACCCACCGAAATGTCGAGACCGCCGGCGATAATCACCACCGTCTCGCCGATAGCCAGCAGGCCGACGATAACGACCGCCTGCGCCAGACTGTTCATCAGGTTCTGCCACGAGAAAAACCGCATACCGCCGTCCATGCCAAACCAGCCGCTGACCACGGTAATCAGGAAGACCAGCACAGCCAGCGCAAACAGCAGCGACAGGTTATCGCCACCGATGCGGTTGACAATGTTAGGGAAGCGTATCGAAGAGCCACCCCCCTGCGCTGATCTGCTGGCGGATTCTTGAGTTGCTTGTTCTGCGCTCATAATCTGTTTCTCTTCAATTGTCTAATGCCGCAGCATTGTCGTCATCAGCCAACAAATCTTCGTGCATCGCCAGCTCAAGGATTCTTTCCTCGGTGGCTTCTTCTCGGGAAAGCTCACCCTGGATGCGACCGTTCTGCATCACATAAATGCGGTCCGACACCCCCAGAATTTCAGGCAGCTCAGAGCTGATCACCATGATGGCGATGCCCTCTTTGGCCAGCTCCTCGAGCAGCATATAGATTTCCGCTTTAGCGCCCACGTCGATACCGCGCGTCGGCTCGTCGAGGATCAGCACACGCGGCTTCACCGCCAGCCAGCGCGCCAGCACCACTTTCTGCTGGTTGCCGCCGGAGAGCTTGCCCACTTCCTGCTCGACCGACGGAGTCTGCACGCGCAGTTTTTCCACATACCCGCTGACCGTCTCGTGTTCCAGTCCCCTGCGGATAAAATACAATCGGCTCAGTTGCCGCAAAATCGCAATCGAGGCGTTTTCGAGCACGCTGCGAATCAGCACCAGCCCTTCGCGTTTGCGATCTTCCGGTGCGAAGCCGATGCCTTTGGCAATCGCCTCAATGGGCCGCCGGATGTTAACCTCTTTACCTTCCAGAATAACCTGACCACTGGTCTTCTGGTACTCACCAAAAATGACTTTGGCCAGTTCCGTGCGCCCGGCGCCGACCAGGCCAGAAAAGCCGACGATCTCGCCCGCTTTGATATGAAAACTGATGTCCTGGTGATAATCACTGTACAGATTATTGACTTCAAGGACCGTATGATCGGGGTCGGTATAACGTTTACGGCTGACACTGGACAGATCACGGCCCACCATCAGGCTCACGATCTGGTCGTCTGTTAGCTCGTTCACAGGCTGCACGGTGATGAGTTTACCATCCCGCAGGATGGCCACCCGGTCACAGATACGCCTGATCTCATTGAGACGGTGCGACACATAAACAATCGCCACACCCTCATCGCGCAGCTTGCGCACCAGCGCGAAAAGCTGATCGACTTCATCATCGGTCAGCGACGATGTCGGCTCGTCGAGGGCCAGCACCCGCACGCCACTTTTCAGCGCGCGCATGATTTCTACCATCTGTCGCTGCGCGGAAGACAGCTTATAACCCATCAGATCAATGGGCAGAATGTTCTGAAAACCGTATTCCTTCAGGCTTTCTTCGACCAGTTGATTCATCTTCGCCCGGTCGACAAAACCGTAGCGTGTTGGCATTTCACCAACCCAGATGTTTTCGGGCACATCCACCCAGGGGATGATTTCGGGTTCCTGGTAAATCACCCGGATACCTGCCTTGTGCGCGCTGTGCGGGTTTGGGAAAGAGACTTCCTCACCGTCAATGGTGATCGTCCCCGCGTCCGGCTGATAGTCCCCGTTGAGGATTTTCAGCAGCGTGGATTTACCAGCGCCGTTTTCACCCAGAAAAGCCAGCACCTCGCCCGGCTTAATCTCCAACGAGACATCGTCCAGGGCCTGAACATTTGGAAATGCCTTGCTGATGTTCGACATGAGCAGCGTGCCAATCGGCCTGGTCGTCTCAGCAGACATCACATTGGCTGTTGTCTGAACCATCGTAACGCTCTCTTCTGCGGCACCTGCCACAGGCTTAAAGTTGGTGTTCTGAAAACGCCTGGGGGACAGGTGATCCTGCCCCCAGGTCAGTCTTATGGTCTACTGCGAGCAGTTCGCCAGTGAAACCGGGTCCATAACAGCTTCGAAGTTCTCCGCGTTCACAATGCTGGTGGGCGCGAAGGTCTCCGCCGGCGGCTCGACACCGAGCACGATTGCGTCAAAGAGCACCTGAGCAGCCGTCTGGCCCACGTCCAGGCCGGAGATGAACAGCGCAGCCTTAAAGCCAGAGGGCTGATCAGCAGCCCACGGGCGGCAGGCTTCGTAAGCGCCCAGGCCCACACCGATCACGTTATCGGAGTCCACACCGGCGGTCGCCAGCGCGTTCAGCGTGCCCAGTACACCCTCGTCGTTACAGCCGAACACCACCCAGTTCGTCACGTCAGGGTTGGCCGTGATGACCGGACCCGCCGCGTCCTGCGCCGACAGCGCCTCGCCGGTGTACGGCACCGAGAAGATCTGATCCTCAGGGAAGCCAGCGGCGATCATGGCGGCCTTCTCAGCGTCGGTGCGGTCGTTACAGACCGACAGCGTCTGTACTTCAGCCGTCAGCACACCGACGTTCAGGCTCTCGTCATCCATCCAGCCAGATTCTTCCAGCAGCTCGACGGCAGCCTCACCGACCGCGTTACCCATGTCTGTGCCGTTGAAACCGACAAACGGAACCGGGTCGCCGTTGGCGTCCACAATGCTGTCGTCAGTGGCGATCAGCACCACACCGGCGTCTTCAGCAAGCTGGGCGATAGCCGGGCCGATTGTCTGGTCAGGCACGGTGATGGCGATACCCAGCGCACCCGCCGAGATAGCATCCTCTACCAGCGTGATACCCAGGCCGGGGTCCAGACGGGCGTCGAAGGTGCGCGCGCGCGCGCCCAGGTCCTCAGCCGTATCGGCGAACGAAGTCTGCAGGTCGATGAAGTACTGCTGGTCGGCGCTCTTGTTGATCGCCACCATCAGGAATTCTTCGAACTCCACTACCTCTTCTTCTTCTTCCATGACTTCCACGCCGCAGTTCATCAGCGATATATCGTCCATAACAGCTTCAAAGTTATCAGCCGTCACGATGCTGGTGGGCGCGAAGGTCTCCGGGGGCGGCTCGACGCCGTTCACAACAGCGTCATACAGCACCTGAGCAGCCGTCTGGCCCACGTCCAGGCCGGAGATGAACAGCGCAGCCTTAAAGCCAGAGGGCTGATCAGCAGCCCACGGGCGGCAGGCTTCGTAAGCGCCCAGGCCCACACCGATCACGTTATCGGAGTCCACACCGGCGGTCGCCAGCGCGTTCAGCGTGCCCAGTACACCCTCGTCGTTACAGCCGAACACCACCCAGTTCGTCACGTCAGGGTTGGCCGTGATGACCGGACCCGCCGCGTCCTGCGCCGACAGCGCCTCGCCGGTGTACGGCACCGAGAAGATCTGATCCTCAGGGAAGCCAGCGGCGATCATGGCGGCCTTCTCAGCGTCGGTGCGGTCGTTACAGACCGACAGCGTCTGTACTTCAGCCGTCAGCACACCGACGTTCAGGCTCTCGTCATCCATCCAGCCAGATTCTTCCAGCAGCTCGACGGCAGCCTCACCGACCGCGTTACCCATGTCTGTGCCGTTGAAACCGACAAACGGAACCGGGTCGCCGTTGGCGTCCACAATGCTGTCGTCAGTGGCGATCAGCACCACACCGGCGTCTTCAGCAAGCTGCGAAATCGCCGGGCCGATTGTCTGATCAGGCACAGTGATGGCGATGCCCGCCGCACCCGCCGAGATAGCATCCTCTACCAGCGTGATACCCAGGCCGGGGTCCAGGCGGGCGTCAAAAGTGCGCGCGCGTGCGCCCAGGTCCTCAGCCGTATCGGCAAACGAAGTCTGCAGGTCGATAAAATACTGCTGGTCGGCACTCTTGTTGATCGCTACCAGCAGCGGCTCTTCGTCATCCTGCGCGGAGACGATTCCACCAAAAACCAGCGAGGTCGAGATGATTAGTAGCAGAAGTACAGGAAACAGCTTCTTTTTCATGATGTGCATTATGCTCCTTCGAAATATTCAACAGCATCTGGCAGTGGGACGATGCCCGGTCAAACCACATTTAATCCATCCACACCTCCCGTTTCATCTGCCCGTAAAAACATCATACCATGAAGAAATCGCGCCAGATTTTGAGCGATTTCACGAGACTGCTAATCAGCTTAACTACACAATAACGACGGGAATCTGCTGGTACGCTGGAGCCGCGACAGTCCCCCTACAAACTAAATCGTATCGCTGCTGCCGGTTCCACCCAATGGAGTAAATCATGCTAGGATAGATTATCTTATGTTTCAGTGAAGCGCGCAACTAACCAAAAACCATGAGCAGGCGTAACACGGCGCAGCGTCCCGGCTCACCAGCCCAGGCCGGTAAAAAGCCCATTGATCTTTTATAGCCTCGACTATAGACAGCCCGCATGTGCAAAACAAGCACAAGAATGCTCACTTCTGCGCCAGAATGAGCAATCCGCACCCCAACACACCGACCGGGCGACATATTCCGCACGACATCCCTGCCACGCCAAATAGTTGCCCGCCCTCTATCCAACTGTTATCTTTAAGTGCCAGTACGGCATCGACTACCGGGCACCATGATCTGAATGGCGTCCGGTGCACATTCCAGGGAGTGTTCTCAATGGTATCGTGGACATCCGATGAGACTTTGTTCGAAACAGCCCGCCGCGAACTGTTCACGGCGGTTGTCGGCGACATCATGGACCAGATCGGCTTGCAGCAGCAGTTCCTGCCCCCGCAGATTCGCCCGCTGCGCGCTGACATGGTGGTTATCGGGCGGGCGATGACCGTCCTCGAAGCCGACGTTTTCGCCAACGAAGCCAGCCACGCCAACCCGCTGCTGGCCAAACCGTTCGGCCTCATGCTGGAAGCCCTCGACGACCTGAAGCCCAACGAGGTTTACATCTGTTCCGGCGCGTCGCCACGTTACGCCCTGTGGGGCGAACTCATGAGCCTGCGTGCCCAGAAGCTGGGGGCTGCCGGCGTCGTCGTCGATGGCTACTCACGCGATACGCGCGGCATCCTCGAACTGGACTTTCCCACTTTCTCCTATGGCCCCTATGCTCAGGATCAGGCGCCGCGCGGTAAGGTCATGGACTTTCGTGTGCCCATCAGAGTGAGCGAGGTCAGTGTCCGCAGCGGCGATATCGTCTTCGGCGACATCGACGGCGTGTGCGTCGTGCCGCAGGAAGCCGTTGAAGAAGTCTTTACCCTGGCGCTGGAAAAGGCGCGTGGCGAAAAGATCGTGCGCCAGGCCATCGAAAACGGCATGAGCGCCGCCGATGCCTTCGCCAAATATCAGATTATGTAGCTCGACGACAAGGACACCCCATGCAAATCGAATCCGTTGATGTCTGGCTTGTGGAAGGCATCAAATACAACTGGACGTTACTGCGCATCACCACCGATACCGGGCACACCGGCGTCGGCGAGGCGACCAACTGGCCCGGCAGCCCGCTGGTCTACCACGCCACGAAGCACCTGGGTGAACACATCATCGGCGAAGACCCGCGCCGCGTCGATTACCTCTGGACCAAGCTCTACCGCGATTTCAACTGGCAGGGGCCGACCGGCACCATGATGTGCGCCATGTCCGGCATCGACATGGCCCTGCTCGACCTCAAGGCCAAACTGCTGGGTATCCCCTGCTACGAGCTGCTGGGCGGCGCTTTCCGCACCGAGATTCTGCTGTATGCCAATTACTGGTTCATCAAAGGCGGCCACAACCCGGCGGATTACGCCCAACAGGCCCGCGAGGTAGTAGCGGCGGGCTTCACCGGTCTCAAATTCGACCCCTTCGCCCACACCAGCTACCTGTTCGGCGACGACCTGAGCAGCAATCTCACGCTGACCATCGAGCAGGAAAATCTGGCCTATGACATCGTGGCGGCAGTGCGTGAGGCAGCCGGCGACTCGGTGCAGATCATGATCGAAACCCACGCCTTCCTGAGTATGCCCACCGCCATCCGCATGGCGCGGCGGCTGGCCCCGCTGGGCATTACCTGGTACGAAGAACCCGCCGGGCCGGAGTCGGCTGCCACTGTGCGCTACCTCAATGAGAAGATCGACATTCCCATCTGCGTCGGCGAGCGCCACTACAGCCGCTGGGATTTTCGCCCTCTGCTGGAACAGCACGCTGTCGATTACATCATGCCGGATATCACCCGCTGCGGCGGCCCCAGCGAGATGAAGCGCATCGCCACCCTGGCCGAGACGAGCAACATCCAGGTCGCGCCGCACAACCCCAACGGCCCATTGAGCACACTCGCCAGCGCCCACGTATGCGCCGCCATCCCCAACTTCTTCCGCCAGGAGTTCATGTATAACGATGTCCCCTGGCGCGACGAGGTCATCGACCATCCCATCGAGGTCCGCGACGGCCACCTGATCCTGTCCGACCGGCCCGGCCTGGGCGTCGATCTCGTGCCCGAAGTCATGGAAGCGCATCCCGGCGTCGTCAAACGCAGAGAAGGGTTCTATATCTAAATGTCACTGCCGATTGACCTCACCGATAAACGCGCCCTGGTGACCGGCGTCTCCAGCGGCATCGGCCTGGGCATCACCGGCACGCTGGCCCAGGCGGGCTGCGCCGTCGCCGGCTGCGGCCTGGATAGCGCCGACTCGCCGGGCGCGGATGCCTTCCGGCAGGCCGTCAGCCAACACGGACGAGCCGCCCACTATCATCCGGTCGATGTCACCGACGACGCGCAGTTGCAGGCGTGGGTCAGCCAGGCCGCAGAACAGCTCGGCGGCATCGATTATGTCATCTCCAACGCCGGTTACAGCGCCTTTCATGGCGCCGCCGGCTGCACGCCGGACCAGTGGGAACGCGCCCTCAGCCTCAACCTGACGGCCCACTGGCGGCTGGCCCACGCCGCCCGCCCCTATTTGCTACAGGCGTCGGAGCCGGTCATCGTCGTGATTACATCCAACCACGCCTATTCGACCATACCCGGATGCTTTCCGTACAACGTCGCCAAAGGCGGACTGCTGCCGCTGGTGCAGTCGCTGGCCATCGAGTGGGGTCCACAGGTCCGCGCTGTCGGCATCGCGCCCGGCTTCATCGACACACCGGCGGCCCATGTATGGTTCGACTCATTCGACGACCCCGCCGCCGAACGCGCCCGCACCGAGGCCCGCCATCCGGTCGGGCGATTGGGCACGCCACACGAGATCGGCGCACTGTGCGCTTATCTGTGCAGCCCATACAGTCGATTCATCACCGGCACCACCATTCTGATCGATGGCGGGCGCTCCGCGCTCATGCAGGATATGTAACGGTCCGCGCGCAAATAGATGCTGAAGCCATGTCCAGTTCTAAAGTGTTTCACCGACGAGAGAAAATCCTCAAGCTGTTGCAGGAACAGCCGGAGTCGACCGTCAGCGAGCTGGCGACCTACTTCCAGGTCAGCGGCTGGACCATCCGCCGCGACCTGATCGAGCTGGAAAGCCGGGGCCAGATCACGCGGACGCATGGCGCGGTGCAGTTACACGCGGCCAGCCTGCCTGCCAGCAGTCACCCCAGCCATGACCCCCAGGCGGAAGCCAAGCAGCGCATCGGCAAAAAGGCGGCCCAGTTCGTCAAAACCGGACAGTTCATCGTGCTGGGAGCCGGTACCACCACCGTCCACGTCGCCAGTGCCATCCTCAACCGCCGGCACATTCAGGTCATGACCAATGCGCTCAACATCGCCATGCAGCTTTCCGAAGTGCCCGGTCTTAACATCATCTGCACCGGCGGCATGGTGGACGGCGCTTACTACACCCTCAACGGCCCCGTCACCGAGCGCTCGCTGCGCAACTACTATTACGATCTGGCGATTATCGGCGTCAGCGGCCTGCACCTGGAGCGCGGCATCACCGTAGACAGCCAGCTTAACGCCGTCTGCCTGGAGATCATGCTCCAGCACGCCCAGAAGCGCATCATCGTCGCCGACCACACCAAGTTCGACCGCGTCAGCTATACCTACCTGGCCGACCTGGACAGCGTCGATCTGATCGTCACCAACCGACCGCCGCCCGACGACTACACGCGCTATTTCCAGCAGCGCAATGGCCGCATCGTCATCGCCTGAGCCAGCCTGGATTCTGCACATGCGCGCCCGGTCACCACGCCGATCTGAGCAATTCTCAGCATGAAATGTGCAATAATCCGCTGTTTTTGCACAAGGCGAAGGAGTAAGATTAAATCAATACTCGAAGAATCGCCTGCACCGGCGCTAACCCTGATCCATCCACGAAAGGTTCCCATCCCATGACCGCAGTCGCTTCACTGCGCTACCTCGAAATCGCCCACGACGTCATCCACAAGGTGATGACCACCCAGCTCGACGCCATCGAACAGGCCGCCGAGATTTGCAGCGACACCATCGTTAAGGACGGTCTGGTTTTCTGCTGGGGCGGCGGCCACAGCCGCATGTCCGTCGAAGAGATGTTCCCGCGCATCGGCTCGTATCCCGGCTTTTATCCGATGGTCGAGCTGGCGCTGACCTTCTACACCAACGTCGTCGGCGCGGACGGCCTGGAGCAGTCGTTCTTCATCGAGCGCGCCGAAGGCTACGCCGACTCGGTGCTGCGCAGCTACGAGTTCGGCCCGCACGACAGCATGATCTGCTTCTCCAGCACCGGCATTAACGGCGTCGTCATCGACATGGCCCTGGGTGCCAAAGAGCGCGGCATGCCCGTCATCGCCGTGACCTCGGTCGCCCATTCAGACAGCACCACGTCGCGCCATCGCTCCGGCAAAAAGCTCAAGGAAATCGCCGATGTCATCATCGACAACTGCACGCCCCCCGGCGACGCCGTCGTAGACATCGAAGGACTGCCCTACAAGGTCAGCCCCACCAGCACCATCGGCGCTGTCGCCGTCGTCAACGCGCTCAAGGCGCGCACCGCCGAGCTGATGATGCAGAAAGGCGTCGAGCCGGTCGTGCTCACCAGCCCGCACTTCGTCGAGCGCCAGGAAGAGGCCGAGGCCCAGCTTAAGCGCGTCTATGCCGAGACGAAGCGGCGCAAGCGCATGATTTACGGTCGGGACTGACCATGACTGATCTGTTGCTGGGTATCGACATCGGCACGACCAACGTCAAGGCCGTGCTGGCGACGCCGCGCGGCGAGGTCGTCGCGTCGGCCCAGCACGCCTACGACATCAGCTTTCCGCGCCAGGGCTGGGCGGAACAAAACCCGGAGGACTGGTGGACCGGCACTGTCGCCACCACCCGCCGCGTCTTGCAACAGGTCGATTCGCAGCGCGTGCGCGCTGTCGGCGTCAGCGGCCAGGGCTGCGCGGTGACGCTCATCGACCGCGCCGGCGACGTGATTCGCCCGGCCATCATCTGGATGGACAGCCGCAGCGAACCCCAGTGCCAGCAGATGCGCGACTGCTGCGCCGACCACATCCTGAAAATTAACGGCAAGTCGCCCGCGCCCTACAACGCCGACCCCGCCCTGATGTGGCTTAACACCCACGAGCCAAGCGCCATCGAACGCGCCGCCGTCAGCCTGACGACAACCGGCTACATCAACTACCGGCTCACCGGCGAGGCTGTGGCCAACGTCTCCGATGCCAGCATCCTCTTCGCCTTCGACCTGGCGAAAAGTGACTGGTCCGACCGGCTCATCGCCGAATTCGGCCTGCCGCGCCGCCTCTACCCGCCGGTCAGAGCCTGCCACGAGATCATCGGCGGGCTGACCTCAGCCGCAGCCGAAGCGCTGGGACTGCCAGCCGGAACGCCGGTCATCGCCGGTGGCGAGGATACATCGTCCGCCGGTCTGGCGATTGGCGTCGCCCAGCCCGGTCAGGCGCTGCTGTCATTAGGCACAGCCGGGACGGTCTACGCCGTGCAGGACAAAAGCATCGTCCATCCCGATCTGCTGGCCTTCGCCCATGTCATCGAGGGCCAGCTTCTGCTCGGCGGCTCGATGGTGGCCGTCGGCGGCGCGGTCCAGTGGCTGCAGGGCATTCTGGGCGAGAACCTCAGCGCCGCCGACATCAGCGCGCTGGCCGCGTCCGCCCCGCCGGGCGCTGGTAATCTGTTGTTCCTGCCCTATCTCAGCGGCGAGCTTCAGCCCATCAACGACGGCAACGCGCGCGGCGTGTTCATCGGCCTGAGTATGCGCAGCGGGCGCGCAGAGATGGCCCGCGCCGTCCTCGAAGGCACGGCCTTCGCCATCGCCCACAACATGGCGCTGGCCACCGAGATTGGCACGCCCATCACCGAGGCACGCGCCGTCGGCGGACCGACAAAAAGCGCGCTCTGGTGCCAGCTCATCGCCGACATCAGCGGGCATCCGGTCAAAGTGCTGGATGGCAACGCCGGCGCGCCGCTGGGTGATGCGCTGCTGGCCGCCAAAGGCATCAGCCTCATCGACGACCTGACGCAGACCGCCGCCCTGCACACATCCCGCGTCTACGAGCCGCAGCCCCAGCACGCCGAACGCTACGCGGCGCTGTTCGACGTATACAAAGGGCTGTATACGCGCCTCGCTTCGACCTTTGCTGCTATGATGGACGTACCATGAGCGACATGAACGGCAAAACCGTACTGATTACCGGGGCCGCCAGCGGCATTGGCCGCCGCTGTGCCGACGTATTCGCCGAAGCGGGTGCGCACGTCGTCATCGCCGACCGCGACGCCGAAGCTGGCGAATCCGCCGCGCACGCCATCCGCGAGGCCGGATACGCGGCGCATTTCGTCGCGGTGGATATGGCGCAGCCGGAACAGGTGGCGCGCATGGTCGAGACCTGCCTCGACACCACCGGGCGGCTGGATACGCTCATCAGCAACGCTGGCGTCGGCGGGCGCAGCCTGGGCGATGGCCCCATCCACGAATGCACCATTGACGGCTGGGACACCATCATGAACGTCAACCTGCGCGGGATGTTCCTGGCCTGCAAATACGCCATCCCGCACCTGCTCAAACAGCCTGGAGCCAGCATCGTCACCATGTCGTCCGTGCTGGGGATGGTGGGCACGCAGGGACTCTACGATACACACGCCTACACCACCAGCAAAGCGGGTATCATCGGCCTCACGCGGACCATCGCCGCGCATTACGCCCGCGACGGTCTGCGCGCCAACTGCATCGCGCCCGGCCTGGTCGATACGCGCATGGCGGCCCGCACCAGAGCCACACCCGAACTGCTGGAAAAAGTCGCGTTCTGGCAGCCGCTCGGCCCCATCGGCGATGTCGATGACGTGGCCCAGGCGGCTTTGTTCCTGGCCAGCGATCGCGCTAAATTCATTACCGGGGTTGTGCTGCCCGTCGATGGCGGCTGGACTGCCCAGTAACCGGACTTGATCCGTACAAGGAGTGACACACAATGGATGTTTACAGCAAACAACTCACGCAGCTCTGGGACGCCGATGTGATCGTCGTCGGCTCCGGCTCGGCAGGGTCGTCAGCGGCGATTGCGGCGGCCCGCAGCGGAGCCGATACCATCCTCGTCGAGCGTTTCGGCTTCCTGGGCGGGACCAGCACCCAGGTTCTCGATACGTTCTACGGCTTCTATACGCCCGGCTCGGTGGCCTACAAGGTCGTCGGCGGCGTCCCCGATGATGTCGTCGCCCGCCTCAAGAAGTACAACGCCGCCTTCGAGCGCCCCAACACCTACGGCGCGGGGACCGGCGTCACCTATGACCCGTACATCCTGCGTATCGCCTGGGAACAGCTCGCCCAGGAAGCCGGCGTGCGCCTGCTCTATCACAGCTTCTGCACCGATGTCATCCGCGACGGCGACCGCATCACCGGCGTCATCGTCAACGGCAAGCGCGGCCTGATGAAGCTCACCGCGCGCGTGGTCATCGACTGCTCCGGCGACGCCGACGTGAGCCACCAGGCCGGAGCGCCCTACGAGCGCGCCGGGGACATCGACCCCGCCCAGACGCTGACGACCACTTTCCGCATGATCCACGTGGACATCGAACGCGCCAAAGCCTTCGGCAAAAAAGCCATGTGGGAAAAAATGGAAGAAGCCACCGCTACCGGCAACTACGACCTGCCGCGCAAAGAAGGAAGCTGGCACATCACCCCTCACGAGGGCGTCATCCACACCATCATGACGCGCATCGCCGACGTGGACGCCACCGATCCGGTCGCCCTCACCAACGCCGAAATCGAAGGCCGCCGCCAGGCGCTCGAATACGTGCGCTTCCTGCAGGATTTCGTGCCCGGCTTCGAGAACGCCAGACTCTCCTGGCTGTGCGCGCCCATCGGCGTGCGCGAGACGCGCCGCATCTACGGGCGCTACCGCCTCACCCGCGAGGACTGCCTGACCGCCCGCAAGTTTGATGACGCCGTCGCCGCCTGCGGCGCGCCCATCGAGGACCATCACGGCGGCAGCGATACCAAATGGGAATACCTGCCGGACGGCATGACCTACGACATCCCCTACCGGGCGCTGCTGCCCACTGAGGTCGATGGCCTGCTGGTGGCCGGGCGCTGCTTCAGCGCCACCCACGACGCCCATGCGTCCTGCCGGTCAATGGCGCAGATGATGGCGCTGGGTCAGGCCGCCGGTGTCGCGGCGTCGCTCTCCGTGAAACACGATCTGCTGCCGCACGAACTGGCGACCGCGCCGCTCCAGGACGCCCTCACGCAGATGGGCGCCCGCTTCGGCGAAATTCGCGCCGACGATGTCTACACCGCCCCGGAGGACAAATAACATCATGACCCTGATCGAAACCACACTCGGCCCCTTACCCGCCGACCAGCTCGGCTGGATCAACGCCCACGACCACGTCATCATGGACGGCGGCTATACCGTCGTCCAAACGCCCGATTTTAAGCTGGACAGCGTCGAGAAAGCCGTCGAGGAGATGGGCTACTGGCAGGCGGCGGGCGGCGGCGCCGTCGTCGATGCGCAGCCCTTCGGCTGTGGTCGCAACGCCCGCAAGCTGATCGCCGTCAGCGAGGCGACCCAACTGCCCATCATCGTCCCCACCGGCTTCCAGTCGAAGAAGTTCTACCTGCCGGACCACTGGCAGTTCAAATACGACGCCGACACGCTGGCCGAACTGGTCTACGCCGAGTTCAGCGAGGGCGTGGACCTCAACGGCTACGAAAGCCCGATTGTCGAGCGCAGCCCGGTCAAAGCTGGCTTCGTTAAGATCGCGTCCGATTATCAGGTGGTGGGCACGCACACCCGCACGCAGATTCGCGCCATCGGCCAGATTTTTAAGCAGCGGCCCGTGCCCATTCTGGTCCACACCGAGAACGGCACCGCCGCCGATGAACTGCTCGACCTGCTCGAAGCGTCCGGCATTCCGCCCTCAGCCGCCATGATCTGCCACATCGACCGCAACCCGGACCTGTACGTACACCGCCAGATCGCCCGGCGTGGCGCCTACCTGCAATATGACAGCCCGGCCCGCATCAAATACCAGCCGGAGAATCTGGTCATCGACCTCATGCGCCGTCTGTTCGACGATGGGCTGGGCGACCGCATCCTGCTCGGCGGCGATATGGCACGCCGTTCCTACTGGAAAGCCTACGGCGGCGGCCCCGGCTTTGACTATCTGCTGACAAAGTTCACGCCCCGCCTGCGCGACGAGGGCTTCAGCGACGACGAACTCGAAACTGTCTGGCATCGCAACCCGTCCCGCTGGTTGCAGTCCAAAGGATAACCGTCATGCCTAAATACGAAATTCTGCAGCAGGTCCACCAGGACGGCATCATCGCCATCATCCGCGCCGAACGCGCCGACCATCTGGTGGAGATCAGCAAGGCGCTGCTGGAAGGCGGCCTGCGCACCATCGAAGTAACGATGACCACCGGCGGCGCGCTGGATAGTGTCCAGGCCTGCAAAAAAGAGCTGGGCGCGGACTGTCTGTTCGGTGTCGGCTCCGTGCTGGACGCCGAAACAGCCCGCCTGGCCATCCTGGCCGGGGCCGATTTTCTGGTGACGCCCGTCGTCTCCATCGACACCATCCGCATGGCCAATCGCTACAGCGTGCCCATCATGATGGGGGCCTACACCCCCACCGAAGCCCTGACCGCCTGGGAGAACGGCGCCGATATAATCAAAGTGTTCCCGTCAGAAACAGGCGGACTCAAACACCTGAAGGCCATGCGCGCCCCGCTGCCGCAGATCGACTTCGTGCCCACCGGCGGCATCAACGTCGATAACGTCGCGTCCTATCTTCAGGCGGGAGCCTTCGCCGTCGGTGTGGGCAGCGCCCTGGTTCACGCCAGTGTCGTCGCCGATGGCCTGGACAAGCTAACGCAGCAGGCGCGCCGCTTCCGCGAACAGGTGGACGCGGTCCGCAAAGGATAACCCCATGTTTGACGTCATCACGCTCGGCGAAACGCTCTACCGGCTGACCCCGCCCGGCTACCAGCGTATCACCCAGGCGGCCAGCCTGGATTTCTTCGTGGCCGGCAGCGAGTCGAACACATCGGTCGGTCTGGCCCGGCTCGGCCTGCGCGTGGCCTGGCTGTCCCGCCTCACCGATAACGCGCTGGGCCGGGCCGTCGCCGCCACGCTGCGCGGTCACGGCGTAAACGTCGACTCCATCATCTGGACGGATCAGGACCGCATGGCGCTCTACTTCCTGGAAGAGGGCGTGCCGCCGCGCCCCAGCCGCGTCATCTACGACCGCGCCCACAGCGCCATGAGCCGCATCCAGCCCGCCGACCTGCCCGCCGATCTGTTCCAGCCGGGCACAGCGCGCCTGTTCCACACCAGCGGCATCACCCTGGCCATCAGCGACAGCGCCCGCCGGACCGCGCACCATGCCTGGGAATTGGCACGGGCCGCCGGCTGGCAGTTGAGCTTTGACCTGAATCACCGCCGTCTGCTGTGGTCCGACGACGACGCCCGCGCCGCCTGCGAGCCATTTTTGCAGACGGCAGGGGTGATCTTCATCGCCCAGCGCGACGCCCAGCAGGTGCTGGGTCTGGCCGGTTCAGCGGACGACATCATCGAGCAGCTACATACACGCTATCCACAGGCGCGCATCGTCATGACGCGCGGAGCCGATGGCGCAACCGCCTGCGACGAGTCCGGGCATGTGGTCCGCCAGGCGGCGCTCAACGCGCCCCAGGCGATTGGTCGCGTGGGCGGCGGCGATGCCTTTTCGGCTGGTTTTCTCTACGGACATCTGACAGAGGGCGATCTGGCGCGCGCGCTGCGCTGGGGCGTGGTCGTCGCCGGGCTGAAGTACACCATTCCCGGCGACCTGCCCCTCATCGACCATGAAGAGGCAGCCCGCCTGGTCGAAGAATCATCGGGCGGGCATGGATTAGTTCGCTAGCTGGCGATTAAGTCGTCGCCGCCGCTTCTTTCATGGCGGCGGGACCGGGCTTGAACGCAAAGATGTACATCACAACAGCCAGCAGTCCCATCCCGCCCCAGAAGAGAAATGGCACACTGAGTCCGTATGCCGCCAGACTGTTACCAACCGCCGGGGCAAAGGCGCCGCCCAGGTTGCGAATCATCAGCACGAAGCCCAGCGCCGTGCCCGCATACAGGCCGCCGACGCCGTCCACTTCCAGGACGGTCGTCGTGCTGATCGACATCAGCGCGTCGAAGATCACGCCGGTGGCCGCCACCGTAATCATAATCATCGCCCCTTCCACGAACGTCAGCGCGCCAATCCCCACCGACAGACCGATCGCGCCGATAATGAGAAAGCCGCGCCGGATATGCAGCCGGTCGGAGAGCGTGGTTAGCGGCACCACCATCAGCAGACTGGTCACAAAAAACAGCGACAGCGCGCGGTCGGCGTCCAGTTCGGCCCAGCCAATGGCCTTCAGGTACGTCGGCAGATAGCCAGAAAAGCCCAGGAAACACGCATTGAGTCCAAGCCCGGCGATGCCCAGCACCCACAACTGCCGCAGCCGGATAACATGCCGCAGGCTGTCTCGTAGTGGCAGGCGCGGCCTGGGCGAGGAGGCGTCCACACGCTCCACCGGCAGCGCCACCAGCCACAGGACGCTCACAATCACCGCCAGCAAACCATAGAAAATGAAAATCTGCTGCCAGCCACCGAGCGCCGGCAGCATCACACTGGTGCTGATCAGCGGCCCCAGCAGCAGACCGGAAGCAAACCCCACCGAGATAACACCCCCCGCCATACCAAGCTGTTCCGGCGGAAAATACTGCCGCGCCACTTTGAACACCATCACCGGGATGATCGCCTGAAACGTACCCAGCGCCAGCGACGCCAGCAGCAGCGTGACGAAGTCCACCGCGAACGCACGCGCAATCCCCGCCAGGCCAGATGTAAAACAGATGAAAAACAACGTCGTCCGCGAGCCGAAACGGTCGCCCAGCGTGCCGCCGATAAACGCGAAAAAGATACCGGCAAACGGCTTCACACCCCAGATAGTGCCCATCTCTACCAGCGACAGGCCAATATCGTCGCTGATCGTAGCAAACAGCGGCGGCACGGACATATTCGGCAGGGTGAGCACAATCATCGGCGTCAGCGCGCACAATGCCAGAATCACCCAGCGATAGGTATTTTCACTCTGGCGCACAGCCAGCAGATTGGTGAACATGAGTTATCGACCTTTAACGGGAAAGACGCGCTGGCATTGTACACAAGCACAGACCACTGTGCAATCAGCCCCATCCGATGGTCATAAGTCCAATTCAACAAAACCCCTCGGCCCGTACATGGCGGAGGGGTTCGTTGATCTCCTGGCGAATACAGTGGCTAAATCGTGTATTCGGTCTCGCTCAGACCCATAATCACGCGCTCCACCTCGTCGATGGTGGACTCCGCCGGGTTGATATCCGAGGCGACCTTCTTGCCACCCCGCAGCACAACAATTCGATCCACCACCTGAAACACATGATGGATGTTGTGCGCGATGAAAATACACGACGAACCGCTGTCGCGGGCGTTGCGCACAAAGCGCAGCACGCCTTTGGTTTCCTCGACGCCCAGGTTGTTGGTCGGCTCGTCGAGGATGATGAGGTCGGTCTTGAAGTGCAGCGCACGGGCAATAGCCACCGCCTGCCGTTCACCGCCCGACAGCGCGCTGATTGGCGTGGTCGGCGGGATGTCTTTCGTGATGCCAACCTGCTTGAGCAGCTTGCTGGCTTCCGCGTTCATCAGGTCCTGGTCCATCCGGTTGAGGAAACGCGGCCCCTTCGTCGGCTCCCGCCCCAGAAACAGGTTCCTGGCGATCGAAAGCTGTGTCACCAGCGCCGAGTCCTGGAAGATGGTTTCGATGCCCAGTTTGATGGCGTCGGTCGCGCTTCGGATGTCTACCTTCTTGTCGTGAATGTAGATATCGCCGGTGTCCGGTCTCAGCACGCCGGAGATAATCTTAATCAGCGTGGACTTACCCGCGCCGTTATCGCCCAGCAGGCCGACGATTTCACCTTTACGCACCCGGAAGTTGACGTTATTCAACGCCTGAACGCGCCCAAAGAACTTATTGATATTCTCCATGCGGATGAGGTCTTCGGACATACTGTTATACCCCCGCGTGGTGTCTGCGTTCGAGCCAGGAATGCAGCGCCATCATAATCAGGATGATCGCGCCGATGAAGATGTTGTAAGCCAGCCCTGGCACACCAATCAGGACGATGCCGTTGCGCATCGTGCGCAGAATCAGCACGCCCAGTATCGTGCCGATGATCGTACCACGCCCGCCAGTCAGCGCCGTGCCACCGATCACCACCATGGCGATGACTTCCAGCTCGTAGGTGGTGCCGCTGTTGGGGTTGGCCGCCGCCACACGGATCGAGCTGGTCACGCCAGCGTAACCGGCCATCACCGCCGTCAGGATGAACAGCATGATCTTGGTGCGCGTCACACGCACACCGCGCGCGATCGCCGAGCTGGTGTTGCCGCCCGACGCCAGAATCCAGTTGCCAAACTTGGACTGCGTCAGCACGTATCCCAGGATCACCGCAAATACGATGAACCAGATCAGCGAAGCGTACACCCGGAACGTCCCGATATAGAACGAGCCAGCGATGATTTCCATGAACGGTGATTCGGTCGACCAGGTGCGCTGCGGAAAGCCCGCCGTGATGTACAGTGCCGAACCGCGCACCACCAGCAGCATACCCAGCGTCACCAGGAACGATGGAATCTTGAGCTGTGTCACCATCCAGCCACTGGTAAAACCGATCAGTACCGCCACCGCCATCGCCAGCAGAAAGCCAACTTCCAGCGAGCTGAAGCCGGTGTTGTAAAACGTCCACATCAGCACCGGTGTAAAGCCAAACACCGAGCCGACCGACAGGTCGAATTCGCCGGACGTCATCAGCATGGTCATGCCCAGGGCGATCATCCCCAGTTCCGGCGTGAACGCCAGAATATTACTGATGTTACCCTGCGACAGAAACGCCGACGAAAACGAGGCAAAAACAATAAGCTGAGCCACAAGCAGGACAAACGGCCCGAACTCCGGTCTGGAGACAAACCTTTGAATGAATGCAGTCGGTTGCATTGAGCTACAATCTTTATCTTCTATGACATACAAGAGGTATGAGGTGATGAGGCTGGCACATTGGCCAGCCTCATACGATTTCATCTTAACCACCGCCAGCAGCCTGCAGAGCAGATCGCCGGCAGTGGAGCGTTACGCTTAGTTCGACATGATCTCCAGGTAGATCGGAGCCAGGTCGGCTTCGTAGAGCGTGCCCACGAAGATATCGAAGCCCGGCGGGATGCCGTTGGCAGCCATCGCCGCCATGGACAGCGCCATGTAGCTGGTCGCCTGCGGGTCCTGCCACATACCGGCGTCCACATAGCCATCGATCACTTCCTGAGCCGTCTCGACCGAGTTGCCCCAGCCAACAACGGGGATTTCACCGGGGGCCACGCCCACCTGGTCAAACACGCGCTGGATGCTGCCGGTCACCAGGTCGCCCAGGCCGATGATCGCGTCGATGTCGTCGCGGTTCGCCAGCAGGTAGTCCGACATGCGGGTGATGATTTCTGCCTGGTCCAGCGTGGAGTCGGTCACTTCATAGGTGATACCCAGCGGGTCGAGTACGCTCGCCGCGCCCTCGGTGCCCTGGACCTGATAGGTCGCGCCGGGGACTTCCACCGGCATCCACACAAAGTCACCTTCTTCGATCAGGCCGTTATCGACCAGATACTGCGCCCAGCGACGGCCAACATCCACAGTGTCCGTGCCCACATAGGCGTCACGGCCACTGTCGCGATCTTCGGTGTTGATGATAATCACCGGGATGCCCTGCGCCTGCGCCTCGGCGATGACTTCATTCAGCGTGCCCGGGTCGGGCGTGCTGGTGACAATACCGGCAGCGCCGGCGGCAATCGCCGAACGGAAAGCTTCCTGATGCGAAGGCACATCGCCGCTGTGGAAGGATGTGCGAACGTCGTTGCCGGTGTCCTCGGCCCACTGCTCAGCGCCCTGCAGGAAGTAGGTCCACACCGGGTCTGCCGGAGAACCGTGAGAAATCCAGTAAAAAGCGCCTTCATCATCTTGCGCCGAAACCGGTACCGTGAAAGCCAGCACCAGCAAAAGGACAAAAAGGACTGTAAGTTTCTTGGACATAAATAACCCCTCACTTAGAACTAGAATAGGCAGCAGCGTAAAATGCTTTGAAGCGTGTCTTTCGCGAGGCATCGCCTCCTTTCGATTCGTTCAGTTACCATACCGAACGATCAGAGCAGATATGCAGCCGCGCCGCAGCTTCGTGCCAGCGGACCGCATTTGTGTAACGTTGACTGCCGACTGTAGCCAGCAAATCTCTGCCAGCCACCAGTCGCGTATCACCGGTACACCTACTTACAATGATGCACATTTGCCGATTTTACGCAAGTTTTTGCGGCCATATGGGGTGCATCCGGAAATTGGGGCAGGTTTTCAGCTTTCGCGCCGCCTCCAGCGGTT
>CAZXCK010000017.1:0-49380 GCA_964639225.1 uncultured Anaerolineaceae bacterium
GGTAAGGGTACTGTTGATGAGTTTAGTTCAAACTGTTACAATTAACTATAAGTGATTGAAGGATTACGATCTCAACTCCGCCAGCCTGTCGATTTGATTCGGCGGGATTAACGAGATTAACGAGGAAAGAAATGCCTGCCGATCCGTCCAAAGACAATGGTTCCAGTCTGCATCCTGACCTGGCATTCGTTCACGATAACATGCTGGATGGACTGGGGCAGCTAGCGGGGTATTTTGGTTTCAGTAAGGTGATGGGACAGTTGTATGCTGCGCTGCTGTTGAGCGATGGCCCGCTGTCGCTGGATGACCTGATGGCGCGCCTGGACATTTCCAAGGCCAGCGTCAGCATGAATATGCGTACCCTGGAACATATGGGGATGGTGCGGCAGGTGTGGCTGCGCGGTCGGAGTGGCCGGCGCAAATATTATGAGGCCGAGACCGACTTTTTGCAGGTGATTACCAACATTCTCAATGGGCGCGAGATGCGCGATGTGGAGCGCGCTCTGGCCGTTATGGAAGACAACGCGCAGCGCCTGTCTGAAGCGATGCCGGACATGAGCGAAAAAGAGCGCAAACTGGCCAACCTGTATATGGACCGCATCACGCAGATTCAGGCGCTGTTTCGCTTCGCCCAACTGGTGATTACCAGTATTCTGGCGCAGGTTTCCAGCATGGACCTGGACGACGTCTCGCGGGTGGAACTCGAATAGAGTACGGTGCTGCGGGCCTTTTCGCTAGCCCTTGTCGAGTTCATGGCGCTTGACTATAATGACGCGGGCGAGTGGCGAAGTCTGCCTGTAACTGGCTTCGCCTGGCAGTGCGCGCGCCCGCAGCAGCGGGGGAGTGGCGGAATTGGCAGACGCGCATGACTTAGGATCATGTCTCTTACGAGGTGAGGGTTCGAGTCCCTCCTTCCCCATTGTTCCCGCAGAGGCGCGCCGCAGCGCCTCTCATTTTACGGCTGGCTGTACAGGCCGCGCCGGGTCACCGCAATTCTGACAAAAGTTTAATAGTAGCAACCTGCATCCTGTTGCTACAATGAACACACAACCGACGAAGGACAGAACTTTGAACATCCAAACTGAACACCTCGACGACCATACCGCACGTTTCACCGTGGAAATCGACGAAGATCGATTTGACAGAGCCAAGCGACAGGCTGCCCGCAAGATCGCTAATCGAGTGCGTATTCCCGGTTTTCGCAAGGGCAAGGCTCCCTATAACATTCTGCTGCAGAAGGGCTTTGAAGAGCAGATCGTTATGGATGCGGTGGATGACCTGAGCCAGACGATCTATCGTGAGACACTGGATCAGTCAGATGTGGAGCCGTATGGTCCGGGCGCTTTTGAGGATTTCAAGCTGGAGCCATCGGTTACATTTATTTATACGGTTCCGCTGCGCCCCACTGTGGAGTTGGGCGATTACCAGTCGGTGCGGTTGGACTACGAAGAGCCGCAGGTGACCGATGAACAGGTCGATGAGGCGATGGCACGCCTGCAGGAGCAGGAAGCCCTCACCGAAGAGGTCGAAGGGCCAGTGGCCCTGGGTCATCGTGTTGTGCTGGATGTTCACAGCGAGTTTGTGGACGACCCGGCCCCGGCTGAGGATGAAAGCGCCGACGATGCCGACACCGAAGACGAAAGCGACGACGAGGAAGACAGCGAGACATCTGGACATGATGCACCGGCGGCTGGCGATCAGTTCGTCCACGAACACGACGTCAGGCTGCGTCTGGTGGAAGACCAGGAGATTCTGCCCGGCTTCAATGATGAACTGGTCGGCGCGAACGTTGGTGACGAACTGGAATTCGAGCTGACTGTCCCTGAGGACAGCGAGGATTTCCCCGACCTGGGCGGTCGCAAAATCAGGTTCCACGTTTCGGTCAAGAGTGCCGAGTCGATCACGCTGCCGGAACTCAACGACGAACTGGCGGCGCGCATTACTCAGGACGAGGACGAACCGCTGACACTGCTGCAACTGCGTGCGCGTATGCGCGAAACGCTGGAGAACGAGCAGGAGCGGACGGCCAAAGGCGAATTCTCCGGGCGCGTTCTGGATGAGATTGTGAGTGGGGCGACCATCTCATACCCGGAGATGATGGTCCAGGAGCAGATCGATTCGATGATCAAAGACCTGGACTCGCGGCTGCGCCAACAGGGTATGACGCTCAACGATTATTACAACGTCACCGGCAAGACCAAAGAGGAACTGCGCGAAGACTACCGCGAGCCGGCCATCCGCACGCTGGAACGCTCGCTGGTACTGGGCGAGATCGTCAGCGATCTGCAACTGAGCGTGCCGGAGCACAAGGTCGAGGGACACATCAACACCATGTTGCAGCAGTTCGGCGAGCAGGCCGAAAGCCTGCGCTCGCTGTTCGATACACCCAATATGCGCGGCTCGATTGTCAATGATCTGTTGCAGGAGATGGTCTCTGAGGTTCTGGTGGCAATTGGTCGTGGGCTGCCACTGCCAGAGCCAGAGCCAGAGCCTGAGGCGGCGCTGGAGGCGGCAAACGCTGAGACTGGCGAAGCCGAGGGGGCTGGCGAGGTTGATGATGAGGCTGAAGCGGTCGCCGATGAAGCTGGCGAAGCCGAAACTGTTGAACCGACCGAGGCCGTCGATGTCCCCGAAGCCAACGAAGCCGGTGACGAGAACGACAGCCGCGAATCGTAAGTTGTGGAGCAAGTTCGCATTTTCCAGGACGGTAGCGTTATTGAGACTCGGAAAGGAGAAGGCAGAGCACAGAATAGACCCTATTCTGTATGATGCCGATCGATATGGATGTACATAATGTAGTGCCAATGGTGATTGAGCAGGGCAGCCGGGGTGAGCGTGCCTACGACATTTACTCCCTGCTGCTGAAGGAACGTATTGTCTTTGTGGGTATGGGTATCAACGACCAGATCGCTAATCTGGTGGTGGCCCAACTGCTTTTCCTGGATCGGGAAGACTCCGATCGCCGTATTCAGATGTACATCAACTCGCCGGGTGGCGTGGTGTACTCCGGGCTGGCCATCTACGACACGATGCAGGCCATCGGCGCGGCGGTCAGCACGACGGCGGTGGGCCTCACGGCCAGCTTTGGCACCGTTCTGCTGGCGGCGGGCGCGGCGGGGATGCGCATGGCGCTGCCGCACGCAACCATTCACATGCACCAGCCGCTGGGTGGCGCGCAGGGGCAGGCGTCGGACATCGTTATTCAGGCCAATGAGATTGTGCGCCTGAAAACGCTGCTGAACAACATCTTCGTGCGCCACACCAACCAGTCGCTCGAAGTGATCGAACGAGATACCGACCGTGACATCTATTTCAGCGCCGAACAGGCGGTCAAATACGGACTGATCGACTCGGTGCTGGAGCTGAATTCTGTCAGTAGCAAAGTCTGAGGAAAAATGAGTTACATGCCTGGTGGCAACCATCGATGCTCTTTTTGTGGTCGCAGTCACGACGAAGTCGAACGGCTGATCGCCGGCCCGGATGGCGTGTTCATCTGCAATTACTGCGTGGAGCTGTGTTACAGCCTGCTCACCGATGAGGAACTGGTGGAATCGTCGTCTGGTGATGACGAATTCCAGGTCGGTAGGCTGCTGTCTCCGCGTGAGATTATGAGTCATCTGGACGAATACGTTGTGGGGCAGTATCACGCCAAGCGCGTGCTGAGTGTCGCGGTATACAACCACTACAAACGCATCCAGTCCGACCGGGGCGCATCTGGTGTGGACCTGGACAAAAGCAACATTCTGATGCTGGGTCCAACTGGCAGCGGCAAGACGCTGCTGGCACAGACACTGGCGCGGATTCTGGATGTACCGTTCTGCATCGCCGACGCGACCGCGCTCACCGAAGCCGGTTATGTCGGTGAGGATGTGGAAAACATTCTGCTGCGCCTGATCCAGTCGGCGGATGGCGACATCAGCCGGGCGGAGCGTGGCATCATCTATATCGACGAGATCGACAAAATCTCACGCAAATCCAACGATAATCCGTCCATCACGCGCGATGTTTCCGGTGAGGGTGTGCAGCAGGCGCTGCTCAAGATTATCGAAGGCACGCAGGCCAACGTGCCGCCGCAGGGTGGTCGTAAGCACCCGCACCAGGAATTCCTGCAGATCGACACCACCAACATCCTGTTCATCTGTGGCGGGACGTTCTCCGGCATCGAAGAGGTGATCGGCAAGCGCGTGGGCACCAAGGGTGCCATCGGTTTTGGTGCTACCGCCGCCCGTGCCGAGGTAGACAAGGCGCTGCTGCTGCGCAAAGTCACGCCGGAAGACCTGATGGCGCACGGTCTCATCCCCGAACTGGTGGGACGTCTGCCGGTGGTGGTCAGTGTCGATCCGCTGGACCGTGAGGCGCTGATGCGTATTCTGGTGGAGCCGAAAAACGCGCTGATCAAGCAGTACCAGCATCTGCTGGCGCTGGATAATGTGCAGCTCGAATTTGCTGACTCAGCGCTGGGTGCTGCCGCCGATCTTACGCTCAAGCGCGAGACGGGCGCGCGCGGCCTGCGCTCCATCATCGAGAGCTGTCTGCTCAACGTGATGTTCGAGATTCCGGGCCGCGATGACATCCGCCGGGTGGTGATCGACGACACTGTGATCAACGGCCAATCGCAGCCGCACATCTACGATAGAGAAGATCGCTGCCTGGAATGGAGCGACGACGGTTCGCTGAACCCTGCCGCCTGACTCGGGTATCTGGCAGCCGATAGAACATAACTAAACAAACGCCCCGCTGGCGATCATACCGGCGGGGCGTTTCTGTTTCGGATTGTGGCGGAGGTTCAGCGTGGGACGAAGCGCACCTCAAACATGGACGGCCACAGCTTGCCGGTGATGTAGAATACATCGTCATCGGGGTTGTAGGTGATGCCGTTGAGGACGCCGCCCGGTGGCAAACCGGCGCGCTGCTGTGATGTGAGCAGGTCGCGCGCGTCGATCAGCAGATTGGCCTCGCCGCTGGTTTTGTCAAAGCGGACGATGACATCTGTCTGCCAGACGTTGGCGTAGATGTCGTCATCGACACAGGCCAGCTCATTGATCTGCGGGATGGGTTCGCCCTGGGCGGTGACGGTGATCTGCCCGGTGACTGCGAACGTGTCCGGGTCGCGCTGGTAGACGACCGGCGAGCCGTCGCTCATGTACAGATGCTCGCCATCGTAGCACAGGCCCCAGCCTTCGCCGTCATAGCTGAAGGTATCGACGACTTCGAACGTCGCCAGATCGTAAACGAAGGCCGTCCCTTCCTGCCAGGTAATCTGAATCAGGCGGTCATCGACCAGGGCCAGCCCTTCGCCGAAATACTCGTCCGCCAGTTCGTGCTGGCGCAGTACCTGGCCGCTGACCAGATCGACCTCACGCAGTGTGGATTGTCCATAGCGCCCGGTGCTCTCGTACAGGCTGCCGTCGTGCAGCAGCAAACCCTGGGTGAAGGCGTCGGTATCGTGCGGGTAGAGGGCCAGCACGTCGGGCCGGTAGATCGGAATATCGGGCTGGGCACCGGGGACGGCGTCATCGCTGGTGTCGTCGGCGTCGCCCTGCTCGACCGTCACACCGGCGAAGGCGCTCTCGCCCAGGGCGTGACCAGCGTCCACGTCGTCGGTAAAGGTGGCCCGCAGAAAGGCGGTGACATAGTGGTTGGTCAGGTCATGGGCGCGCTGCATGTCCCACACCGGGTCCGAGCACTGGTTGAACAGGCCCAGACGCAGCGCGACATCGTTGCAGGCATCGACGAACAGATAATGATCGCCCAGTTCCAGGGTGACCAGCGTGCGCGACTGGCTGCCCAGCGCTTCGAAGACAGGCCGGGAGTCGCGGGCGGGCGGGGTCACACGGTCGTTGCCACCGACGACAATCAGCGCCGGGATTTCCAGGCTGGCCAGGCTGTTGGGGTCCAGGATGGGGCCGTTCCAGGGGGCAAGGGCGATAATTGCGCCGATGCGCGAGTCGGTGATGGCGGGCAGCGGTTCCGATGGAATGCTGTCGAAGCCGTAAGCCTCGGCCATACGTGTCAGTTCTGGTTGCAGGAAGCATACGTTATCGTACAGGGTGTCACTGTCGGTCTGCTGGCAGATGTCGTCAAAGCCCTGCAGATCGAGTCGGGCACCGCCAGCCAGAAGCGCCGTCAGGCCACCGAACGAATGACCACTCACGGCGACGCGCTCCAGGTCGATGGCGCTGGCCAGCGGGGTGTCATCAGTGGTCAGCATCTCAGCGTAGTCCAGCACGCGCAGCATATCCGCCGGGCGATAGGCGTAATTCAACGGCAGATCTTGCAGGAATGCAGCCTGCTGGAGCGAGTCCGTCAGTGTGTTGGTGGTGTGATCCGGGGCGATGACGACGAATCCCCATGACGCCAGATGCTCGGTAAGGAACAGGCTTTGCAGTCGAAAGCCGCTGTTGCCATGCGAGAACAGCACCAGTGGGTAGGGGCCGTCGCTGGTGTCGGCGGGAGCGCCGAGCAGGGCGCGGCCTTCGGTGGTCAGCACGCCATAGCGATAGGTGTGCTGCTGAGGCTCGTCGTCAGGGTTCTGGGCCGGGTACCATACGGTGATGGGTAATGGGCGGTCGCCGTCGGCGTCAGGGATGGTGAATTCCAGCGTACCGACGGGGTAGGGGCCGCGCTCGCCGAAAGTTGGCGCGTCCGGGCGTTGGGCCGCACTCGGCGGCACCAGCAGCACGGTGAGCAGCAGATAACACAAAACAGCCAGTTTACGGATCAAGTTAACCCTCCTCGCTGGTTATGAAGTTATGATGGTAGATGTCAGCGCATCTGCTCTGGGATGACCACCTCGGCGCTGTCGCCGACCGAGTCGCGGAACAGGCGCGCATCCAGGTGAGAAGCGCCGGTGCCGGGCGACAGTCCCCAGTTGCAGGGGAACACCCAGCGCGGTTGGAGACGCCGGGCGATCTCGGCGGCTTCCTCGATAGTCATGGTCCCGTTGTCGTCGATGGGCAGAATAGCGATGTCCGGATGCAGCAGGCTCATCTCCGGGATGACGCCGGTATCGCCGGCATAGTAGATGTCGTACAGGTTTATTGAGATGAGGAATCCCAGCCCGCCCGCTTCGACCGGATGGCGCATATCGTGCGGCGAATAGGCTGGTATGCCCTTAATGCTGGCGCGGTCGATGGTGATGCTCTGCCAGGGGCGCAGCACCTCGCAGCCATCGATGGCTGCGGCAACACCAGGACTGCCGATTACTCGTGTGTGAGGGCCGCGCAGTTTATCGATGTCAGCCGGAGAACAATGCTCGTAGTGATCGTGACCAATCAAAATCACGTCGGGTGGGGATGGGTTGCGCAGCACACGCCAGGGATTGATATAGATGGCAGGCGGTCCCTCAATTAAGAAACTGCCATGTCCTAACCAACGAATCCTATCAATCATGTTCAATAAAATCTCTTGTTCAACCAACCGGGTGATAATCTTCATAACTCTATCTTAAAACGCTACCTGACTCAATAGCCAGCTTGGCGGGGTGGACTGGCGTGAGTTGGTGTCGCAAAACGATGTCCTTCTGTATAATAAGGGCACAGGGGCCTTATCTGTGGGCAAGTCAGGAGAACATCATGAGAAAGCCAATCGCCCGAACCATGTTGCTGAGTGTTGTACTGGTCCTGTTAACGACCGGTTGCATGATGCTCGCCAGCGACGCGGATTTTGAAGCGCCGGAATCCCTTGGCTTGAGTTCTCCAACGCCTGAGCCTACCTGGACACCGCTGCCGCCTGCTGAAGAGGAAGAAGAGGAAACGCCGGAGTTTCTGCCACTGCCACCGGCGAATGAGGGGCAGGGCGAGTCAGATGCCGCCGACGCAGCCTCAGAGGTGATCGTATTCCCAACACCGGATGCTCCGGCTGTAGCCCAGGCCGACCCACCGCCAACCAACACACTGGACCCGCTGTTCGTCGAAGCAACGCAGATTGTTGGCACGGCCACCCAGCAGATGATCGACCTGACCCTGACCGCCGAAGGCCCGCCGATTGAGTTCCCTACGTCAGAGCCGACATTCGATCTATCGTTCCCAACGGCTACGCCTGTACCGGGATCGCCTGTCCCTGGCGGTGAGTGTGTTCACACAGTGGCCCAGGGCGACAATCTGTTCCGTATTTCATTGCGCTACGGTACGACAGTAGATGCGATTGCGGCGGCTAATGGCATCAGCAATATCAACCTGATTCGCCCCGGCCAGCAACTGCGTATTCCGAACTGCACCGGCGGGACAGTGCCGGACACGGGTGGCCCTGTAACCCAACCGGGGCGCACGCATATTGTGCAGCAGGGCGAAACCCTCTTCCAGATTTCGATGCGCTATGGCACGCTGGTGAGGGATATCGCCAATGCCAACGGCATCAGCAACATCAACCTGATCTACATCGGCCAGGAGTTGGTCATCCCCTGACCGGCAGGCCCGACTCGTTTTCGCGCATAATGTTAGCAGGGCGCGGCAGTCGAACCATCGAAGCCGCGCCCTGGTTATGTTGTCAAGAGGTTGCTATGCACGAGAAGATCATCAACAGTCAGCGGCTGTATAACGGGCGAATTGTGGTGCTTGATCTGCTGGATGTGCGCCTGCCCAATGGCGAAGCGAGCCGCCGGGAAGTGGTGCGGCATCCGGGCGCGGTGGCGGTGGTGCCGCTGGACGACGATGGCGCGGTGATTCTGGTGCGGCAGTACCGGATCGCGGCGGACCGCATCATGCTGGAGATTCCGGCGGGCACGCTCGATGAAGGCGAAGCACCGGCCTTGTGCGCCCAGCGTGAGTTGCAGGAAGAAGCCGGTCTCAAACCGGGCGAGCTGGTGCCGCTGGGCGGAATCTTTGCCGCGCCGGGCTACACGACCGAGTACATTCACCTTTTCCTGGCGACAGATTTATCGGAGTCGACGCTGGATATGGACGATGACGAGTTTATCGAGGTGGTGCGGCTGCCGTTCGACGAGGCGCTGCGCATGGTAGACGACGGCGAGATCGACGATAGCAAAACGGTCGCCGGGCTGTTGCGGACGGCGCGGCTTCTGGGGCGGTGATGCCGGCTTCGGATAGTCAATGGGCAGATCAGGCGATCAGGTGCGCCCTTGTTCCGTCTTGAGCGGACTGATATAATTCGGCCCACCCGCAAATGACATTGAACGAAGCGAAAACGCTGCAATGCGTTAATACGCCGCAGGGCGTATTTTTTGGAAGGATGTGCGTTGTGAACGAACTCATGCAGTCACTGGTCGCCGAGGATCGCGGCCATCCCGAACTCGCGTCTGGGGATACGGTTAAAGTCCATCTGCGTATCGTAGAAGGCAACCGCGAGCGTATTCAGATTTTCCAGGGCGTCATTATTCGTCTGCGTCGTGGCGGCAACGATGCGAACTTCACCGTTCGCCGTATCGCCAGTCACAGTGTCGGCGTAGAGCGGACGTTCCTGCTCAAGAGTCCTCGTGTAGAGAAGATTGAAGTTGTTCGCCGGGCCAAAGTGCGCCGCGCGCAGCTTTACTACCTGCGTGATCGCCGTGGCAAGTCGGCGCGTCTGAAGGAGCGGAGACACTAGACTGTGTCCCGTCCACTAATTGGCATCACGACATCTTCCCGCCCGGATGCCACCACCGGCTACCCGTTTGTAGTTGCGTATGCGCTGAATGTTCACGCCATCGATCAGGCCGGCGGCCTGCCGGTGATGATTCCATGTAATGTGGACGACGACACGCTGCGCGCGCTCTATGAACGGGTAGACGGCATTTTGTTGCCCGGCGGCGGCGATATCGCCCCGTCATATTACGGCGCAGAGCCGCACCCCGCTATTGATGACGTCAATCTGCTGCGCGACCACACCGAGCTAACGATTGCCCGCTGGGCGGTCGAGGACCATCGCCCGGTGCTGGGCATCTGCCGGGGGATGCAGGTCATGAACGTCGCCCTGGGTGGCACGTTGATTCAGGACATCCCCTCGCTGACGACCACCGAGCTGACGCATAATATCACAATCGGTTATCCTCGCGGCGAACTTCAGCACGATGTCGATATCCATCCGGACAGCCAACTGGCCGCCATTCTGCAAACCACGCGACTGGGAGTGAACAGCATCCACCATCAGGCTGTCGACGTACCCGCGCCAGGGCTGCGCGTCAACGCCTGCGCGCCGGATGGCATCATTGAAGGCGTGGAAGTGCCCGGTCACCCGTTTGCCGTCAGCGTACAGTGGCACCCCGAAGACCTCACCGAATATGAAACCATGCGCCGGTTATTCAGGGCTTTCGTCGACTCCGCGCGTGCCCACTAAGATCGGCGTCCTCGACTCCGGTGTTGGCGGTTTGTCGGTGTTGCAGCACATTCACCGTCTGCTGCCCGATATTCCCACACTCTACTTTGCGGATCAGGGGCATGTCCCTTACGGCCCGCGTCCCAAACATGAGATCGACACCTATGTAACGGCTATCGCCCGCTTTCTGATGGGGCAGGGTGCGCGGGTGATCGTCGTCGCCTGCCATGCGGCCAGCGCCGCCAGCCTGTACCATCTGCGCGCTGCCTATCCCAATGTGCCGTTCGTCGGCATCGAACCCGCTGTGAAGCCCGCTGCCGCTGCCACGCGCAGCGGCGTGATCGGTGTGTTGACGACCCAGGCGACCGCCGAGGGGCAGCTCTACCGGCGTGTTATCGAGCGTTTCGCCGCCGATGTGCGCGTGCTCACGCGCGTCGCACCTGATTTAGTGGATATTGTCGAGCAGGGCCAGCAGC
Source organism: uncultured Anaerolineaceae bacterium (assembly GCA_964639225.1). GTDB lineage: Bacteria > Chloroflexota > Anaerolineae > Aggregatilineales > Phototrophicaceae > CAZXCK01. The sequence continues at coordinate 10,728 of CAZXCK010000017.1, forward strand.
ACACATCTGCCGGACGTGAGGCGCTGCGGCGGCACGTCATGGCGTTGACCGGTTCTGGGGCTGATCAGATTGTGCTGGCCTGCACGCATTTTCCGTTCCTGGCGGATGAGATTCGGGCGTTGGCGGGGCCGGGCGTCGCGCTGGTTGATCCGGGTCCGGCGGTGGCGCGCCGTGTGGCGCAGGTGCTGCCGCGTTCAGGCACGAACAATGGCGCAGCCGTCCCATACCCTGAGCCGCACCGTTATTTCACCAGCGGCGACGCGACACGTTTTGGCGAACTGCTGGCGCTGCTGCTCGGAGAGACGGGGCCGGTGACCGGCGTCGAATGGCTGCCTGCCAGCGGCGATTATGGCATGCTTACGCCATGAAACCGGAAAAAGACGGCATCAACACTTACCGTGAGGGCGCGCTGCATCTGGCGCTCAAGCGTTGGTATGCTCGCCCCGGTGATCGCCTGGAAGTCGATGTCGAGGGCTGCGTGGTCGATCTGGTGCGCGATGATCTGCTGGTGGAGATACAGACCGGCAGCTTCGCCGCGCTCAAGCCCAAGCTGGCGCGCCTGCTGCCGGTTTATCGGGTACGGATTGTGCATCCGGTCCCGGCAGAGCGCTGGATCGTCAAGCTGGACGCGGCGGGGCAGTCGGTGGTGTCGCGGCGGCGTTCGCCAATGCGCGGCCATGTGACGCATCTGTTTCGCCACCTGATCTACCTGGGCGACTTCATGCTGCATCCTAACCTGAGTTATGAGGTGCTGCTGGTGCGCGATGAGGAAATTCGGCGCGACGATGGCCGGGGAAGCTGGCGGCGCAAGGGCTGGAGTATACAGGACCGGCGGCTGCTCGACGTGGTAAACGCGGTATCGCTGGAAACGGCGGCAAATTTTCGCGGCCTGCTGCCGGACGGCCTGGCGCAGCCGTTCACGACGGCGGACCTCGCCAGCGGTCTGAAGCAGCGGCGCACTATCGCCCAGAAGATGGCTTACTGCCTGCGCCATATGGCTATTATCGAGATTGTGGACCGGCAGCGCGACGGCTACCGTTATCGAGTGGTGTAGCTGGCTGGCCGGGCAGGCTACTTCAGAATGTAGTGCGTGCCCTTTTTCGACCCCACTTTGACCAGGATTCCTTTTTCGACCATATCCACCAGGTCCAGGCGCAGCGTCTCCGCCGATACCCCCTCGCAGATCTGCCGGTATTCCCGGTTGGTGATGGAGCCTTTGTCGCGGATGTATTGCAGGGCGCGCGCCTGCCGGTGATTGGTGTTGCGCGTCCATTCCGGCGGGGTCTGCTTCTCGCGGGCGTTGTAGAGCGTCACGGCGAAGCTGTAAGGGCGCGCGTCGAAGGTGGGCGGTTTGTGCCCGGCCTGCTGCATGACCTCGATCATGCGGTCGATGCCCAGGCCCAGCTCTTCGATGTAACCCCACTGGAACAGCCCGTTGACGATGCGCGGGTTGCGGCTGAAGTGCTCGTCCTTGATGTTTTCAACGGTGATAAAGCCCGGCAGACCGCCCGGCGAGATGACTTCCAGCCGGTCGGAGTACATGCGCACTTCGATGCGGCGGCCCTTGAGCCGGTAATCGCGGTGGCAGACGGCGTTGACAATCGCCTCGCGGACGGCGAACTGCGGATACTCGTAGGTCTCCTCGCGTTCCAGTCCCTTGACGACGGCGCTGACAGCCATCTCACTCCAGATCAGGTTCCATGCGCCTTCGATGAGGCGCGGCAGCGGCCCGGTGAGTTCCTCGCGGCGGGTGTAACCGGCCAGTCCGCTTTCGCCGCGCGGCGTCTTGCCGACGAACTTGGCGAAGATGATGCTGGACTGTGGCAGCCACTGCTGTGGATACTCGCAGAAAAGCAGCACGCCGTTGACGGTGGGCTTGCCCTCGGAGTCGGTGGCGCCAATCTCTTCGAACAGGTCGTCGATTTTGCCGTTATACGGGCGCTTGGTGCGCTCGGCACGTTTTTCCAGGTACTCGTCGATCATTTTCTTGCTGAAGTCGTCTTTGGTGACGCCGGGCAGCGTCTCGACTTCAAAATCGCCGGTGTTTTTGGTGCTGGCCAGCCGAAGAATCTCCTGGCCGCCCAGCGGGCGATTTTTGGTGCCGCTGCGAATCAGCACGCGACCGTCGGCCAGCGCGTGCAGCTCGATGCTGCGCGGGACGCGCAGCGCGTAGATTTTGCCGTTGGTCGCGCCGTTGCTGGTGTCGGCGGTTTCACTGGATTCGCCATTTTCGCTGGCGCTGGTTTCGGACTTGGGCGCGGTGGTATCTACCTCTTCCCAGTTGCCGACGACCACCGTTGGATTGCAGTTTTCCTCGGCCTCACGCAGGGCTTTTTCCAGTTTTTCACTGTCGATCTTCAGTTTGGACGGCTTGCCATCGTCTTTCAAGCCGATGACCAGCGTTCCGCCTTCGGTGTTGGCGAACGATACGAGGGTCTCCGCGATCAACTGCGGGTCGGCCTGTTCGAGGAAGGCAAGGCGCGAACCCGGCCCGGCTTTAATGAGGTCTGGATATAACATGCGCCCCGTTTTTCGTGAGCATTCAGTCGGCGATTGGATAGGCTTTCATTCTAACACATTTTGGATAATTTGGGCGCGTCAGGTCGGCGCACGATTTGGGAAAGAAGAGACCGGCATCGGGTGCGTGCCGGCTCCCCAGACAGTGGACACATGGTTAACCGCTTTGTATTCGGTTTAGCAGTTGCGCGCCGCAACAAAAAAACCGGCGAGCTATGCTCACCGGTTGTGTGCTGGGAGACCTGGATTCGAACCAAGATCGACGGGGCCAGAACCCGTTGTTTTGCCCTTAAACTATCTCCCAATATGCCCGCCATTCTACATGACGGTCATAGGTGTGTCAAGGTCATTCCGCCAGGATTTCGACCCCGATACGCAGGCGGCGCAGGGTCTCTTGCTTGCCCAGAACTTCCATCGTTTCGAAGGTCGGCGTGGAGACCATCTGCCCGGTGATGGCAGCGCGCATGGCACCAAAAACCTGGCCGTTCTTGAGTCCCAGTTCCTGCACCAGCTCCAGCGAGACGTTGTGCAGCGTTTCCACCGTGAAATCGTCTACGTCCGCCAGCACCTCGCTGGCGCGGGCCAGCGTATGGCGGGTGGTGGCGGCGTCCATCTTCTTCTGGATGAGCATCTCGGCAGTAGGCGGCCTGAACTCCTCGTGGAAGAAGAAGCCAGCCATATCGACCACATCGTTGAGCGTTTTGATGCGGACACGCACCAGCGGTGTGATCTGGCGCAGGCGGTCCATATCGACGCGCAGCCCGGCACGCTCCAGCGGCTCGCGCAGGCGCTCGGCCAGCTCTTCATCGGACAGTTTCTCGCGGATGTAGATGCCGTTGAGCCAGTCGAGTTTCTCGACCGGGTAGACGCTGTTGGCCGGGTTCACTTTGCGCACGTTGAAGCGTTCGATGGCCTCGGACACGTCGAAGACCTCGCGCTCGTCGCCGAAGTTCCAGCCGATGTTGGTCAGGAAGTTGACGACCGCTTCCGGCAGGTAGCCGGCTTCCTGGAATTCGCTGACCAGCACCAGTACCTGCTTACCGTCCTGGGTGAAGCCGGCATGGCGCTTGCTGAGTTTGCCCTGGCCGTTCGGGTTGAGCAGCACGGGCAGATGCGCGTATGCCGGGATGGGCCAGCCGAAGGCGTACCACAGGTGAATGTGAATGGGCAGCGACGGGAACCACTCAATCGAGCGGGTGACATGCGAGATTTCCATCAGATGATCGTCGATGACGTGCGCCAGATGGTAGGTCGGGAAGCCGTCGGATTTGAGCAGGACGATATCCTGCAGCAGCGTGTTGTCGAACTCGACCTCGCCACGAATCAGATCATGCACAATCGTTTTGCCATCCAGCGGCGCTTTGAAGCGAACAACATGCCGGCGGCCCTCGGCGCGGAAAGCGGCTTCCTGCTCCGGTGTCAGGTCGCGGTGACGGCGGTCGTAGCCGGGCGAGAGACCGTTGGCTTTGCGCTCTTCGTTGAGGGCAGCCAGTTCTTCGGCGCTGGTATAGCAGCGATAGGCTTTGCCATTTTCGACCAGCCAGTTGGCCCACTTCTGGTAAGTCTCCAGCCGCTCGGACTGGACGTAGGGGCCGTAGGGACCACCTTTATCCGGCCCTTCGTCCCATTCGATGCCCAGCCAGCGCAGACCATCCATGACGCGCTCCAGGGAGCCTTCGACAAAGCGTGCCTGGTCAGTGTCTTCGACGCGCAGCACGAACTGCCCGCCGTGATGCCGGGCCAGCAGCCAGGTGAATAAGGCCGTGCGCGCGCTGCCGATGTGCAGCGGGCCGGTGGGGCTGGGTGCGAAGCGCGTCCGTACCGGGCGCGCGCTGTTAACGTTGGCGTCGTTGCCGTCTGTCACGGTGGTCTCCTTGTTGCGTGAAGGTTAGTTGGGTGCAGTTGTTGCTACACCCTGCGGCGCCGCACGATGACGCTCTGCGCCAGGCCGATACCGGCCAGGATCGACAGCAGCGACGTGCCGCCGGAACTGACAAAGGGCAGGGTGAGTCCGGTCACCGGCAGCATACCCAGATTCATGCCGATGGACACCACCGTCTGGAAGAAGATGATGGCGGCCACACCATAGCAGATCATGCTGCCCAATGGGTCGATGGCCGTGCGCGCCCCGCGCAGGATGCGCATAATCACCACGCCGATGAGCACCATCACCGAAACGCCGCCCACAAAGCCGAACTCCTCGGCGATGACGCTGAAGATGAAGTCGGTGTGGCGCACGCGCAGGAAGCGGAGCTGTGTCTGCGAGCCGTTGGCATAGCCTTTGCCCACGAAGCCGCCAGAGCCGATGGTAATCTCGGCCTGGCGGATGTTGTAGCGCGTGCCGTAGGTCTCTTCGCCTTCGTCGTCGGTGCTGAGGAACGTGGTGATGCGGTCGCGCTGGTAGGGAGCCATCTGCGACCAGATGACCGGCAGCGCCATCAGCCCGACCAGGCCGAAGAGCATAATGTGCTTCATGCGCAGCCCCGCCGCCCAGACGAGCGTGAACCAGATGACTATAAACACAATCGACGTGCCCAGGTCTGGCTGCACGAAGATGAGCGCCGTTGGCACGGCGACGTGAACCATGGAGCCAAAGACAGGGCCTAAGCGGTCCATATCCTCATAACGTCGCGCCAGATAATGCGCCAGCGTGATAATAATGAGCACCTTGCCGATTTCTGATGGCTGGATGCGAATACCAACGTCGATCCAGCGCTGGGCGCCAGCGTCGCCCGTTTGTCCCAGGATGACCACCAGCAGCAACAGGGCGATCATACCGGCGTACAGCCAGACATGCATGCCGCCCAGCAGCCGGTAATCGACGGCAGTTATGGCGAAGATCAAGACAATGCCGATGGTGGCGTAACGAATCTGGTCGGGTACGCGGCTGATCAGGTCCGGATCGACAGCGCCCATTGTGGCGCTGCGAATCATCAGAATGCCGAATATGACGAGGATAATGGTGGCGCCCAACAGAACATAGTCAAACTGCCGCCAGATATTTGTGCGCATAGGCCTGGTCAACATCCCGGTAACAAGTTGGCAGATATTATAGCGAAGGTGCGACAGGGGGTGAAGGTCTGATGCAGGGGCAATCAGAAGCTGCCGGCAGGCACGTCAAGATCAGCCAGGCTAACCGACGGCTGGCATGTGACGCTGATGACCGGCAGCATCATTGGCTGGCAGGTTTGTCAGTGGTTTCGTCGTCTGACGCCGTCTCATCCTCCGGACTCTCGGCACGGGTGTCGTGCTGATCGTCTGTGGCGGATGCCGTGTGCGCATTCGTGTTGTCCGCAGCGGCGCCGGCTGAGTCTTCCATTTTGCGACTCTTGGAGAACGGAATCTCGGCGATGAGCATGTTGCGGTTGCGCTCGCGCTGCTCCAGCGCGATGTCCACGTCTTCGGCGGCGACATCCACGTATTTGGAGATAACGGCCAGAATCTCCTCTTTCATCTGCTGCAGGCGCTCTGGTGGCAGGTTGATGCGGTCGTGAATCAGCACAAACTGCAGGCGCTCTTTGGCCGATTTGGCGCTGCTCTGTTCTTTGCCCCGATTCAGGAATCGGTCGAAAAATCCACTCATTACCCAGCCCCCTACGAATTTCTGTTATTCTGCCCACCGGCGAACCACTGCGCCAACCGGTTGAAGAAGCCACCGGATGACTCATCTAACTGCATGAATGGCACGGTTTCACCCGTCAGGCGGCGGGCGATGTTGCGAAACGCGACGCCAGCCCGCGAGTTCTCATTGAGCGTAACCGGCACACCGCTGTTTGACGCCGGGATGACCGTTTCATCTTCCGGCACGATGCCGATCAGGCGGATCGCCAGGATGTCGGTCACATCTTCGGCGGAGAGCATATCGCCCCTGCGGATCATGTCCATCTTCACCCGGTTGAGGATCAACTGGCCGGGGCCTTTGTTTTCGGCTTCCAGCAGGCCAATGATACGGTCGGCATCGCGCACGGCGGAGACTTCCGGGTTGGTGACAATCAGCACTTCGTCGGCGGCGGCTACGGCGTTGCGAAAACCGCGTTCGATGCCGGCGGGTGAATCGAACAGGATGAAGTCGAATTCGTCGCGCAGTTTGTCGGCCAGTTCGATCATGTCCGACGGGCTGACCGCCGATTTGTCGCGCGTCTGGGCGGCAGGGATCAGATAAAGATCATCAAATTGTTTGTGTTTAATCATCGCCTGGCGCAGTTTGCAGCGCCCTTCGACGACATCCACCAGGTCATAGACGATGCGATTCTCCAGGCCCATCACCACATCAAGGTTGCGCAGGCCAATGTCGGCGTCTACCAGGGTCACTTTCTTGCCGAGTCTGGCCAGCGCCACACCCAGGTTGGCTGCTGTTGTGGTCTTGCCGACACCGCCCTTGCCAGAAGTGACGGTGATTACTTTTGCCCCCATATCAATAGTCCTTTCCACCACGAGGTGAGACTTGCTGCCGGTTTATTCCCAGCTTTCCACGACGATTTGATTACCACGAATCAGGGCGACTTCGGGCCGGGCCTTGTGTCGTTTTTCCTGCGGTGAGGTCGATATAAAATGAGCGATGCGTAGCTGGGTGGGTGTCATATCCAGCGCGCATACCACCACATCCTGGTCGCCGTAGGCCCCGGCGTGGACGTTGCCGCGCAGTTTGCCCCAGACGATCACATCGCCGCCAGCGATGACTTCGGCTCCGGGGTTGACGTCGCCAAAGACGACGACATGCCCCTGACTGTTGACGGTGCGCCCGGAGCGCAGCGTACGCCGGATGAGCACGCCCATTGTGCCTTCTTCTTCGGGGCTGATGGGCAGTGCGTCCTGTAAGTCTTTGCTGATGTTGTTGCCAGATGTGCCCGTGCGCAGGTCGAGCGCGTTGGCCGCTTCGATGGTCGTGACGCTTTCGCTGATGACCATGTGCAGCGACAGACCGCGCCTTTCCAGCAGCGCCTTGAGGCCGCTGAGGTCGTGTCTGGGGACCGGGCGCGCGCCCAGGTCTACAGTGATGGCCGCCCCGGCAAAAAACGCGCTCTTTTCGTCGATGCGATTGGCCAGCTCACTGGTGACGACCAGCCATTCCTCGGCGGAATCCAGCGAGATGAGCAGACCGTCCTTAATACCCTTGATGGCAACCGTCTCTTCGCGCATGGCGCAGACACCCATTAAGTCGTTAGAATAAGCGGAGATTAAACCTTCGTTACTTAATCATACTGATTTTTGAATTATATGCTATCCGCTGGTGACAATTGATAACAAAAGATAGGCTGGCAGCACCAGATACATACCGTTTACTAACCAGCGGGGGCGGACGGTACGTAGTTGGGGGACTTTTTCCAGCCAGGCGGCGAAGACGTGCGCGGCGTAAGTCAGCCAGATGATCTGAATGATGAACAACGGTACCAGCAGAATTTCGCGGTCGCGGCCAAAATAAACCAGTCCAAAGAACGCATAAAATGCGTACAGGGTCATCAGCACGGTGCCCAGAACCGGGTGCCAGCGTGCCATACGCGCCAGCCCCAGCACACTGAATGCAGCACCGATGAGTGTGAACTGCTGGACAATCAGTTCAATCAGGCCCACCCAGCGTATGCCCTCGCGCCAGCCGTCCGGAATGATGAAGCGTACCTGAAGGCCGGCCTGGTGAGCTTCCAGCGCGGAGACGTTCCACCAGGTTTCGCTGATATACGTCTGGGCGATGCCGCGTGTACCCAACACAGCGACCCCGGCCAGCGCCAGCCAGTACAGGCGCGGAATGGGCGTGTTGGATAACCACAGTCCCAGCGCCACACCGGGCAGCAGCAGCACAAACAGCGGATCGTTGAGCACGCCCAGCATCAGGATGACCAGCATCGCCGTGTACTGGCCGGCGGTGATGGGCAGCGGCGGGTGTTCGTCCGGGCGCGGGTTGCTGGCGCGCAGCGCATCCACCAGCAGAAACAACAGCCAGGCGGTCAACAGACCCGTCAGGCGCAGGCTGCGAGGCGTGCTGACCTGTGAGAAGAAGATGATCGTAAAGACGGCCATCCCCAGGCCCAGCGCCAGATAGGGACGTTTGCCAAGCTCGGTTATGGCAATGGCGGTGACGAAGGCCGTCACCGCCGCGATGATGATGATCGCCGGGCCGTCGCTGGGGCCGCCAGTCTGCGACCAGAAGGCCGGACTGAAAGCGAGCGCCAGCGCGCCAATTATCGCCAGCAGCGCGCCCATGTGGCGCAGTGTCAGTGTCACACCGACGATAACCAGCGCCAGTCCGCTGGCGCGGATGAGGGGCGTGTCGCCCACCATGATGAAAATAAGCCAGGCTGCCAGGCCGGCAATCGGGCCTGGCAGCCAGTAAAGCAGTTGGTCACGACGGGCGCGTAGTAGGGACACTCAAGGCCGCCTCAGGGGAGCGTGCTGGCAAGCAGATCGGCTGGCTGGGGCTGGTTCTCGCGCTCGTTGCGCAGACGCACATAAGCCTCGATCGTCTCCACGACGACCGGCAGCGCGTTGGCCGAGCCTTCACCACCGTTGTAGATGAAAGCGATAACCAGAATCTCTGGATCCTCGTAGGGTGCGTAGGCTGTAAACCACGCATGTGAGGGCCAGTTACCCTGCACACACAGGCCCAGTGCCCAGGCGATGTTGTCGCAGTACTCGGCGGTGCCGGTTTTACCGGCAACGGTGATATAGGGCAGGTCGGCTGCTTCCGCTGTGCCGATAGTCACTGTGGCGCGCATACCCTGCCGCACCAGTTCCAGGCTTTCGTCGCCCAGGAAAGCCGGCGTATAGTTGGGATCAAAGCGACGCGGGTCGCAGATGTTGTCGGTGAATTGATAGTTGGGCGGCGTATAGACGGTGTATTCGCGCATCTCTTCAGCAAAGCCCTCGGTGACGTCCACCATCGCCCGATAGTCCTGCGGGTTGCAGCGATTGGGGTTATAGTCGGCGCTGGTCGGTTCGCAGGTGCAGGCGAGGCTGTTGCGCCCCTGGATAATCATGTCTTCCAGCAGCAGCAGGGTCAGCGGCTCTTCGGGGGCGAGCTGCGCCGGGTTAACGGTGCGCAGTACGGTCGGTTCGAAGGCCTGGGTAATGTTGCCCTCGGCGTCCAGATAGTCGCGGACAACGGTGGGTTTGTACAGCGTCCCGTTGTTGACCAGCGCCGCCACCGAGTTGATGAGTTGTAATGGCGTGACGTTGACGTAACCCTGGCCAAAGGCGGCGTTGTACGTGTCTCCGGTGGACCAGTTTTCGCCATGAACAACACGTTTCCAGTCCGGGTCGGGCATACGACCGATGGCCTCGCCGGGCAGTTCGACGAATGTGGGCGAGTTGATGCCCAGCGCGTTGGCATGGCGAACCAGATTGTTGATGCCCAGGCCGCCGCTGCGCAGTGTGGCTTCGCTCAGTTCGGGATTGCCACCGCCCACCTGATAGAAGTACACGTTACAACTCTGAGCGATGGCCGTCACCAGATCGACAAAGCCGTGTCCGTTACGATCCCAGCATACGAAACGCTGGTCGGCGGCGCGGTCGTTGGGCGCGTAGAAGTTCTGCACCAGGATGTCGCCACCGTCGAACAGGCGCGTGTTGGGGTTGATGATGTCCTCTTCGATGACGGCGGCGGCGGTGATGAGCTTCCAGGCCGAACCGGGTGAATACAGCGCGCTGATGGACTGGTTGAACAGCGGGTTACGTTCGTTTTCCAGCAGGTCGAGATAATACTCCACATCGATGGCACGTGCGAAACGCGAGTTGTCGTAACTGGGATGGCTGACCATCGCCAGAATCTCGCCCGTCATGGGGTCCATAGCGATGACCACACCGGCGTCGGTGACGATGCGCCCGGCTTCGGCATTGATGCGGGCGATGCGGTCAAGCAGGGCGCGTTCGGCGGCCTCCTGCAATTCGGTGTCGAGTGTCAGGCGCAGGTTTTCGCCCGGTACGGGGGCGCGCACCGCCACCTGGTTAATCGGCTGCCCGGCGACGTCCACCTCGCGCAGAACTGAACCCCGCTGCCCGGCCAGTACGTCCTCGAAGTAACGTTCGACGCCGGCGTAGCCGATGCGGTCGAAGGCGGGATTGTAGCCACGCTCGATGAGTTCCAGCTCTTCCTCTGGTGGAATACGCCCCATGTAGCCGATCACGTGTGCCGTCAGCGAGCCGCTGGGATACAACCGCACGGCGGCCTCTTCGACGCTAACGCCAGGTAGATCGTAGTTTTCCTCCATGATGCGCATGGCGACTTCCAGCGGTACGTCCTGGGCGATAGGTACTGGTCGGAACGGGGCGATACCCGCGCCTTCCTGGACCATCTCCTCGATACTGCGCAAATCGGAGTTGCCCGCCTCGGCGACAGCCCGTGTTGGCGGCACACCCGTCATGGCCGATAATCGGTTGTAGATGCTCAGTGTCTCCTCGCGTCCGGTGGGGAGTTCCGCCGGAGTCACCTGGACGATGTAGGCCGGCACATTACCGGCGACGGTGCGATCATAGCGATCAAACATCACACCTCGCTCGGATGGCAGCGGCAGCTCGTCCAGCCGGTTGTCGTCGGCGGCGATCTGCGCGTCGGCGAAGTTGATGACCTGCATCTGGTACATGCGCAGGGAAAAAATCAGAAATGTGGCGAACATCACCGCCTGGAACATCGTCAGACGCCACCCCTGAAACGGAAGCAAATTCCTCATGATACAACAAGCCTCAATACCATCAGACTGAACTGCCGGTGCGGGATACCCGGCGCTGCAAACGCAGCACGAACCAGTACACCGGCCAGATCAAAACCAGATTGTAAAGGATGGTGGGGGCGATAACAAAGGTAAGGTTGAAGCCCCACTGCATGGTAAATCCGCTGAAGGCCAGCAAAAGCATAATAATGATCTGCTGGGTCAGCGTGCCGAACAACACCAGGGCCAGCATGATAATGAAGCCGATTTTGTGAACCTGCTGGCCCAGCCCGCTGATGGCGAAAACCAGCAGCAGCAGGCCCACTGTCGATGTGCCCAGCGGCGCGGCGGACATCAGGTCCTGCATGATGCCGCCCACAAAAGCCCAGATGACGCTGCTCTCCAGCCGGGCATTGATGGCCCAGGCCAGCACCAGCAGAAAAATGAGGTCCGGCCCGCCGCCCAGGATGCGAATCTGTGGTACGATGCTGGCCTGTAGAATGGCGGCCAGGGCCAGGATCGGAATGCTGAGAAAGTTGCCCATGCCAGCCGGTTACTCGAAGGCGGAGACATCAATAGGCTGGAAACTGGTAATCACGAGCACGAATTCCAGATTGTCGAAATCGACCAGGCTGCGTACCTCGGCCTGCTGGTTGAGCGCGAACTCTTCGCGCTGGCGGCTCTCAACCTGACCAATCTGGATATCTGGTGGGAAGTTGCCACCCAGACCGGATGTGAGCACTACGTCGCCGACCTGCACCTCGGCTTCCAGCGGAATCCACATCATACGCAGGTTGCCGGTAAGCTGGCCTTCGACCCGGCCCTGGGCGCGGGTGGTCTGCAGGCGGGCGTTGACGTTGCTGTTGGGGTCGGTCACGAGCATGACACGGGCGGCATTGGCGGTGACATCCGTGATGCGGCCCACCAGCCCCTGGCCGGTGACGACCGGCATGCCTCTGGCGACGCCATGACGCACGCCCCGGTTGATGACCATCGTGCGCATGAGCGCGTTCTGGTCGTAGCTAATCACCTCGGCCACCAGGTGTTCCTGGTCGCGGGCGGTGGATGCGTATTCGACCAGTTCGGAGAGTCGGCGATAGTCGTTGTTGATCTCGCGCAGTTCGACCAGTTCTGTCTGGTAGCGGGCCAGCGCTTCTTCCAGCTCGGCGTTGCGCGCACGCAGTGACTGGATCTCCGTCAGGTCGGCGACGAAGCTGTTCGTCTGCCGGGTGATATCGGTGAAAATTCCCGCCAGGTAGTTCATTGGTGCAGCGGCAGTGCCTTCCAGTGGGGCAGTCGCCCCGGACATACTGGCGGCCAGCAGTACCAGACATACCGACAGGCAGACCAGAAGAAAAATCACGCGGTTCGCGCGCCAATTGCGTCGCAAGGGCCATACTCCATGCGCTACTGAAAGTCACTCACACACAATGCCGGTTGGTGTGCGCTTTACCTGTATTATATCAAATGCTTGCTAATCATTGAGAAGGCTGATTTTGCAGGCCGCCCCGGTGGGGTCAGTGGCGTGTGCTGCCGCGTTCTGTGCCCACCAGCAACCGGCGTAGATTGTTGTAATCTTCCAGCACGCGACCAGCGCCGCGTGCCACACAGGTCATCGCATCTTCAGCGACCCAGGCGCGGATATTCACCTCGTCGGTCAGGCGTTCCGCCAGTCCCTTAAGCTGGCTGCCGCCGCCCGCCATACAGATACCGCTTTCCATCAGGTCGGCGATGAGTTCTGGCGGGGTTTCGTCCAGGGCGTCCTTGACGGTGTCGATGAGAATATCCACCGAGCCGGACAGGGCCTCGCGCAGTTCGATTGAGCTGACCTCTACCGAGGACGGCAGCCCGGTGATGAGATTGCGCCCTTTGACAACCATCGTGCGTTCCTGTGGCAGCGGGTAGGCCGAGCCGATCTCGATTTTGACGCGCTCGGCGGTCGGTTCGCCGATGAGCAGGTTATGCTTGGTGCGCATATACTGGACGATGTCCTCGTCCATCTCGTCGCCGGCGACACGAATCGAGCGGCTGATGACAATGCCGCCCAGAGAGAAAATCGCGATCTCAGTGGTGCCGCCGCCAATGTCAATAATCATACTGCCGCGTGTTTCGGTGACTGGCAAACCGGCACCGATCGCGGCGGCGACAGGCTCCTCGATCAGATAGATTTCGCGCGCGCCCGCACTCAGGGCGGCGTCGTAGACGGCGCGTTTCTCGACTTCGGTGACGCCACTGGGAATGCCGACGACCACGCGCGGGCGCGGGATGGGCACCCAGGTGTGTTCGTGCGCTTTGCGGATCAGGTGGTCCAGCATGGCCTCGGTGATCTCAAAATCGCTGATGACGCCGTCTCTCAGCGGACGCACAATCATGATGTCACGCGGATTCTTGCTCCACATTTCTTTGGCCCGCGCGCCCACTTCGCGGGGTTTGCCTGTTTTGCGTTCGGTGGCGACGAAAGACGGCTCGTTGATGACGATACCTTTACCCCGGACGCTGACCAGAGTGTTGGCAGTGCCCAGGTCGATACCGATATCGAGGGAGAACAGGCCAAAAAAATAATCCAGTGGACTTAACACGAAGTGCTCCTGATAGCAGATTGGCCGCGTAAGGTCGCGACGCGCGATTATAGCATATTACAGGCGGGTAAGGATAGAAGCATTGGCATAACGTCGAGTATAATCAAGGTCGAATCGCCTGGGAAATCTGGTTTTAAGGGATCATTCACGATTGACTCGCTAGTTGAACGTATCCGGCAAAGCCATCTGCTGCCGCCTGGTGAGCCGATGGTGGTGGGCGTCTCCGGCGGCGCGGATTCGCTGGCGCTGCTGCACGTCCTGCGCTGCCTTCAGGCCGATCTGCGGCTGACACTGCACGTCGCCAGCCTGGATCATGGGCTGCGTCCGGAATCTGCTGATGACGTGCGCTTCGTCCAGGCGCTGGCCGCCGACTGGGAGCTGCCCTTTACAACGGAAACGGTCGATGTCCGTGCGCTGGCAGCGTCGCGTCGCGTCGGCGTGGAGACGGCAGCCCGTAACGCCCGCTATGCGTTCCTGGCGCGGGTAGCCCGCCAGATCGGCGCGCGTTCTGTGGCGGTGGCCCATCACGCTGGTGACCAGGCCGAGTCGGTGCTGCTCCATCTGCTGCGAGGGGCCGGCACACGCGGCCTGCAGGGAATGCGACCCTCGGCGCCGCTGCCCGGCGCGCCTGAACTGACCCTGCTGCGCCCGTTTTTGTACCACACCCGCCAGGACATCCTGGATTACTGCGCTCAGCATCAACTGCAACCCCGCGAAGACCCGACCAACCAGGACACACGTATCCTGCGTAACTATATACGTCACCAGGTGCTGCCAGTTCTCACAATTGCCAATCCTCAGGTCGAACTGGCCCTGCTGCGTCTGGCCGACAGCGCCGCCCACGATCACGATTTCATCGAGACGCATTACCGGCGGGACGTGCTGCCGCATGTCGTTTTTGCAGAGGATCGGGTGAGTTTGAGTCGGGAACGCTTCGTCGCGCTGCATCCGGCGCAGCAGCGGCGCTGGCTGCTGCACGCCATCGATCACCTGGACGGCCAGCCCAGCGCCGGACGTATCGAGCAGGCGCTGGCGGCGTGCCAGCGCGGCGTGCTGGGGCAGGTGATCGAGCTGCCGGGGCGCGTTCGCCTGCGCGTCGATTACGAGACGTTTGTCGTCGAAAAGATGGGCGCACCACCGCCATACGATGATCTGCTGCTGCCACCCGGCTTCGAGCAGACGATCAGGCTGCCGGGGGCTGTCGCTGGGGCGGGCTGGAGCCTGCGCCTGGACTGGTGCGCGGCGGACTCTACCGGGACGCGCTTGTCGGTGCCTGCTGGCGCGCATATCTGCCTGCGCGGACGACGCCCCGGCGACCGCTTCTGTCCGTCCGGCCTGGGCGGGCGCTCGCAGAAGCTCAGCGACTGGATGATTAACCATAAACTACCGCGTGACCTGCGCGACCGGATTCCGCTGCTCGTCATCGATGAGCGTGTGGCGGCTATTGGCTGGGATGGGCGCTGGCTTGTCGGCGAGCCGTTCCTGCCCGGACCGGACTCCGGGCCAGTCGCCTGCCTGACAGTTATCGAATCGACCATCTGATACGCTTAATCCCTATCACCCGTTGAGACAATCCAACTTCTGATTCTCCATATGTGCCAGCGCATGATTGCTGGGGGGCGCCAACCCCGCCGACGAGTTTTTGCGCTCGCTCCATTTGCGCGTTACAATTCTTATCTGGTAAGAATTGAATATCATGGAGTGGAAAAATCTCAGGCAAAACGCAAAGCAGTTCGGCCATTCATCGCGTGCTGGACATCCTGCTGCTTTTCCAGGATGGAAAAGAGCGCAAATCCATAGATGAAATCAGCCAGGCGCTTGACCTGCCCAAGAGCACGGCTTACCGGCTGGTGCGTATCCTCCAGGAAAGCGGCCTGCTGGAAAAGGCTGGCAGCGCCCATTACCAACTGGGTGTGACCTTTCTCAAACTCAGCCGTGTGGCGCTGAACAGCAACCGTGATATTCGCCTGATGGCGCTGCCTGGTATGAAGCGTGTCGCTGAGGCAGTCGCCGAGTCGGTGTCGCTGATGCGCCTGATGAATCGCCAGGTGGTGTGCATCGAGAGCATCGAAGGCCAGCACGCGCTGCGCGTCAGCATCGAGCAGGGGCGCACGCAGCTTCTGCACGCGGGGGCGTCGTCGCGGGTGCTGCTGGCGCATCTGCCTGAATCCGAATGGCCGGATTACCTGGAATTTCCGTTACGACGATTCACCGAGACGACCATCACCGATTTTGACGCGCTGCGGGCCAATCTACGCCAGGTGCGCCGGGATGGCTACACCATCTCCAACGGCGAGATCGACATCGGTGCGCGGGCGGTGGCCGTGCCACTGTTCAACAGCCGCGACGAAGTGGTGGCCGCGTTGAGTATTGAAGCGCCGGCTATGCGTATGCCGGACGAAACAGCCCGGCGCTATATCGAGCTTTTACAGCAGGAAGCCGCGCATATTCGTGCCGGTTAACCAACAAGGGTCTTGCGCAAAGTGCCCATCAAGTGAGCTGGCTGCTTTGCGAGGTCAAAACATTGTCAACGGAATACTTACAGGAGTGGTTCGAATGAGGAAGCTGTCATTGTTACTGGTCGTGCTGCTGATGCTGTCCCTGGGGGCTGGCATCGTGGCGGCGCAGGAAGAAGGCGGCACGCTGCGCGCAGCGTGGCAGGCGAACTGGGAGAGTCTTGATCCGCATGTCGCCAGTTCCGAAGCGACTTTCCAGGTACTCAACAACGTACTGGAAACGCTGACGTTCTTCGACGACGACATGAATCTGATCCCCTGGCTGGCCGAGGACTGGGAAAACTCCGAGGACGGGCTGACGTGGACGTTTATGCTCCGCGAAGGTGTGACCTTCAGTAACGGGCGCGAACTGACAGCCGAGGATGTGAAGTGGTCGTTTGACCGCCTCATCGATCCGGAAATCGGCTCCGGTAACGCCTTCCGCCTGGGTGGCGCGGGGACAGTTATCGAGGTGATCGACGATTACACCGTAAGTATCACCACCGAGAGCCGCATCGCCACGCTGCCGGCTTCGCTGGCCGCTAACAAATCGACGGGTATCATGGCCCCCGAAAGCGTGGACGATGAAGGTATGGTCAGCGTGCCCATTGGCAGTGGCCCGTTTGTGATCTCGGAAATCGAGGGTACGACGCGCCTGGTGTTGTCGCGCAATGACAACTACTGGCAGGAAGGCATTCCCTACCTGGATGAGGTGGTCATTACTCCCATCACCGACGATTCGACACGCGAGCTGGCGCTCCAGGGCGGCGAGATGGACTGGATTTTCACCATCGCCCCGCAGAACCTGGAAGCCCTGCAGGACGACCCCAACGTGATCGTGGAGACAGCACCGCGTCTGTCTTATGACTACTTCGGCCTGAACCTGAACCGCGAGCCGTTCAACGATGTGCGCGTGCGCCAGGCTATCGCCTACGCCATTGACCGCGAGACGATCTGCGCCTTCGCGTTCTTCAACATCTGCGAGCCGGTCCAGGGGCCGACCGCCAGCGGTACGCCCTGGTACTTCCCCTACGCGCCGTATGATCGTGATCTGGATATGGCCCGCGAGCTGCTGGCCGAGGCTGGCTATGCGGACGGCTTCACGATGGAGATCATGCCCGCTGTCGGCTTTGACGAGACCATTCGTGGCGCGCAGATCGTGCAGCAGCAGTTGGCCGAAGTGGGCATCACCGTTGAGATCGACGCGGTCGAGTTTGGCGAATGGCTGGAGCGCCAGGGTGCTGGTGATTTCGATGCCTTTATGCTGAGCTGGCTGGGCCTGACTGACGCTGAGGATTACTTCTATCTTCAGCATCGCACCGATCAGACGTTTAACTTCACCGGTTACAGCAATCCAGAGTTCGACGAGCTGGTGGATCGTGGCCGCGAAATCGCCGACTTTGACGAGCGTTATGCCGTCTACGAGGCCGCCAACCAGATTCTGGTTGACGACGCCCCCTACATCTACATGTACGCCAAGAGCGAAGTCAAGGCATGGGCACCGAATGTCCAGGGCTTCGTTGTTCGCCCGGACTCCGCTGTGAACTTCTGGACCGTCTGGCTGGAAGAATAGCACCTGTTCAATCCGGCGATGAGACGCCGCTGTGTGGGGAAGCTGGCGTCTCATCGGTCAACCCATGCCGGGACGCTGACCCGTCCCGGCTTTTCATACCCTCACAAGTCTCCGGCTGAGGTGACACGACCCTTATGAACATCCGCTATGTACTCCAACGGTTGTTATTCGCGCTGTTTGTGGTGATAGGCGTGACGTTTGTCGCCTTTATGATTATCCAGCTTGTCCCCGGCGACCCGGCGCGGGTCTCGCTGGGCGTGCAGGCCACCGATGAACTGGTCGAAGCCCGCCGCGAGCGCCTGGGCCTCAACCGCCCCGTGCTGGAACAGTATGGCTCGTGGCTGGTGAATTTGTCGCAGGGCAACCTGGGCTACAGTCTGATTACCGGCCAGCCCATCACCCCGCAGATCACCCAGCGCCTGCCAGTGACGCTGCAACTGGCCGGGTTGTCGGTGGTAATCGGCATGATGATCGCTTTTCCGCTGGGCATTATCTCCGCCATGCGACCGGGCAGCATCACCGATCTGATCGCGTCGTTTGTCAGCCAGATTGGTATCGCCGTGCCCGATTTCTGGATGGGGATTTTGCTGGTGCTGCTGTTTTCGACCACGCTGGGGTTGCTGCCGCCCAGCGGCTATACGCCGATTACGCGCGACTTTGGCGACTGGCTGTCGCATATGATTCTGCCCGCCGTCACCGCTGGCATGATCAGCGGCGCTATCCAGACCCGTTTCGTGCGCAGTGCCATGCTCGAAGTCCTGGGGCAGACGTATATCCAGACGGCGCGCGCCAAAGGTCTGCGCGAGCGCACCGTCGTCACGCGCCATGCGCTGCGTAACGCGCTGATTACTATCGTGACCATCATCGGGTTACAGATGACCGCGCTGCTGAGTTCGGTCGTCGTCATCGAGATTGTGTTCTCGCTGCCGGGCCTGGGCCAGTTGGCACTGGATGCCGTGCTGGACCGTGACTATTCCCTGCTCCAGGGAACCGTATTTGTCATCGCCGTGCTGGTGACGTTTATCAATCTGCTGGTGGATATGCTGTACTTCTTGCTTGATCCGCGCATCGAGTATGCTTAGCGACCGGGAAAGCGCACACCGATGACCACGAACGTAACTTCACTCCACAATGACGACGATCAGTTGCAGTCGCGCACGCTGTTACAGGACATGCTCTATCGCTTTGTCCGTCACCGTGTTGGGATGCTGGGTGCCAGCATTACGTTGCTGCTGGTTGTGCTGGCGATCTTCGGTCCCACGCTGGCGCCGCATCCACCCAACCAGATGAACTTCGCCGACCAGTTCTCCCCGCCGACGCTGGAGTACCCGCTGGGGACGGACGACTTCGGGCGCGATATCCTGAGTCGCATCATGTATGGCGCGCGGATTTCGCTGATGGTGGGCGCGATCGCCGTCGGGCTGGCGGCTACGGTGGGCACGGTGCTGGGGATGGCAGCCGGTTATGGCAATCGCCTGGTGGATGAAGTCATCATGCGGACGATGGATGTATTGTTCGCCTTCCCGACGATTCTGCTGGCGCTGGCTGTTATGGCTATTCTGGGGCGCGGCGTCTCCAATGCGATGATCGCCATCGGCATCGTGTACATTCCGATCTTCGCCCGCATCGCGCGCGGGGCGACGCTCTCCGTTAAGAACGAGGAATTCGTGCGCGCGGCGGAAGCCCTGGGCGGCGGTGATCTGCACATTCTGGTGCGGCACATCTTCCCCAACATCCTGGCTCCGCTCATTGTGGAGACGGCGCTCAGTCTGTCTTTCGCTATCCTGGCTGAGGCCGCTCTGAGCTTCTTCGGGCTGGGTACGCAGCCGCCGGACCCCAGTTGGGGACGGATGCTCAACGAGGGGCGCGGCTTCTTCCGCCAGTCCATCTGGATGGGTATCTTTCCCGGCCTGGCGATTATGCTGAGTGTGATGGGCTTTAATTTTCTGGGCGACGGCCTGCGCGACTCGCTCGACCCGCGCCTGAAGAATCGCTAACTCCGGGGTATAATGGACGCTGAAGACGGATACAGGATTGTGACCGATGGTATCGCAGGATCGACCCTACACACGCAGCGACTATGAGGCGCTGGTCGAGCAGTACCCCGACCGGCGGCTGGAACTCATCCACGGGGAGATTGTCGAGAAAATGCCGACACAACTACACGCTTACATCGTCCATATGTTGAGCGGTTTCCTTTTCGTTTTTCTGCGGCAGAATCCTCTGGGTTATGCGCTGGTCGAGGCGCGTTACGGCCTGCCCGATGACCAGGACAACCAGCGTATCCCCGATTTTTCGTTCGTCAGCCGGGAAAAAGGCCCGCTGGTGACATCCGGCCCGGCCCCCTATATGCCTGATCTGGCGGTTGAGGTGCAGTCTCCGGGGCAGAGCGACCGCCTCATGGTCGACAAAGCGGCTTATTACCTGGCGCACGGCTCGCGGATGGTGTGGCTGGTGTACCCGGATAAGCAGTTGGTCGAAGTGCTGACAGCCGACGACCGCCATCTGCTGACTGGAGGCGACAGCATCGACGGTGGCGATGTGCTGCCGGGCTTCAGCCTGCTGGTGCGCGATCTGTTCCCGGCTGAGGAAACAGCGTAACGCCTCGATCTCCCGCTGCTTTGCTGCCACAACCCCACGATTGCCATTGCCCCCTGTTCGAGTCGCCCTTATACTTGGCCTGGTCAACACAACCCGGATGAATACTGGTCTATACTGCTGCGTATGAAATCGCTAACCACACATCTACTGTTCTTCCTGCGTGACCGGCCCAGCCGTGTGAATGTGGTGGCGCTGCTGCGCTTCCTGGCGGTGATCGCCGCCATCATCGCCCTGTACAGTGTGCTGTTCCATTACATCATGGAATACGAAGGGCGCTCCGAGAGCTGGGTGACTGGCGTCTACTGGACACTCACAGTGATGTCTACGCTGGGCTTCGGCGACATCACGTTTAACTCTGACCTGGGCCGTATTTTCTCGGTGGTGGTGCTGGCTAGTGGTGTGCTGCTGCTGCTGGTTCTGCTGCCGTTTACCTTCATCGAGTTCTTTTATGCGCCCTGGATGAAAGCCCAGCAGGCGGCCCGCGCGCCCACTACGCTGCCGGACAAAACCGCCGGTCATGTCATCCTCACGCATTTCGACGCTGTCACCCGCACGCTCATCGAAAAGCTCCGGCAATATCAGTATCCCTATGTGCTGCTGGTTCCGGACCGTGATGAAGCGCTCCGACTGCATGATCTGGGCTATCGGGTAATGTTGGGTGATCTGGATAATCCCGATACATACCGCTGCGCCAGGACCGACCAGTGCATGTTTGTCGTCTCCACGCACTCCGACCAGGTCAACGCCAACGTGGCCTTCACCGCGCGCGAAGTGGCGGAAAAGACAACCATCATCGCCACCGCCAATTTCTCGGCGTCGGTCGATATTCTGGAGCTGGCGGGCTGCGATCATGTGCTGCAACTGGGCAACATGATGGGGCATGCACTGGCGCGTCAGGTGGCCGACGGCACAGCGCTGGCTCACGAAATCGGCAGATTTGACGATCTGGTCATCGCTGAGTCGCCAGTGCGCGGAACCCCGCTCGTAGGCCAGTCGCTGCAGGACAGTCGTCTGCGCGAACTGACCGGGGTCAATGTGCTGGGCGTGTGGCAGCGGGGGGCGTTCCAGACGGCCACCGCCGATACCGAAATCACGCCCAATATGATGCTGGTGATGGCTGGCTCTGAGGAAAGTATGGAGCGTTTCAACGAACGCTTCCACAATCCTCATGTGTCCAGCGCACCGGTGGTGATTATCGGCGGCGGTCGGGTGGGGCGAGCGACCGGGCGCGCTCTGGAAGCGCGCGGCGTGCAGTTCCGTATTGTGGAGAAAACGCCGGAGCGTATCCGCGACCCGGAGAAGTATGTCCTGGGAGATAGCGCCGAACTCGAAGTCCTGGAAGAGGCCGGTATCCGCGAGACGCCGACCGTCATCATCACCACCCATGACGACGATATGAACGTCTATCTCACGATCTACTGCCGTCGCCTGCGCAGCGACGTGCAGATCATCAGCCGGGCCGGACTGGAGCGTAACGTCGCCACGCTGCACCGGGCCGGGGCCGACTTCGTGATGTCTTATGCCACCACCAGCGCCAACGCCATTATCAACCTGACCGGGCGCGATAACATCCTGATGATCGCCGAAGGACTGGACGTGTTTGAAGTTGAGGTACCGTCCGGGCTGGCGGGCCGGTCAATTGCCGAGTGCGACATCCGCCGCCGCACCGGCTGCACGGTCGTCGCCCTGCACATCGACAATCACGCGCAGATTATGCCCGACCCCTACGAACCGCTGCCGGAAAACGCGCGTCTGATATTGATCGGCGCGACCGAGTCTGAAGATCGCTTCCTGAAAATGTACAAAGAGAAGAATGGCAACGGTCAGGACCACAAAAAGAAGCGCAAAACGTAACACGGTCGCGGGCCGAACTGTGCTAAAATCCGGTTTATGACCGCGACTATTCTCAAAACCAAGATTACCGTTCCGCCTTTAAGGCTGAAAATGGTGCCGCGTACACGCCTGAATGAGTCGCTGCGGCAGGCGCTGCTGGTCCCGCTGACGCTGGTCAGTGCGCCACCCGGATTCGGCAAGACGACCGCCGCTGTGACCGCTGTCCGGGCTTTACAGGCCGGTGATGGTGAGTTGGCGCTGGCCTGGCTGTCGCTGGATACCCACGATAACGAGCCGCTGCGTTTCTGGCGCTATGTCTTCGCCGCGCTGGACGCCGCCGTGCCCGGCCTGGGCGCGCCCGGTTTTAACGCGCTGGTGCAATCTCAGCCGCCACCCGTGCAGGCGCTGCTGCCCGAACTGCTCAACACGGTCGCCAATCACCCGCAGGAGCACCTGCTGGTGCTGGATGACTACTTCTTCATCGAGCAGCCAGAAATCCACGATGACCTGACGTTTATCCTGGAGAATGCGCCGCCTAATCTGCATGTGCTGCTGGCCACTCGCGCCGATCCGCCGCTGCCGCTGCATCGACTGCGAGCACGCGGTCTGCTGGCGGAAATCCGCGCCGCTGACCTGCGCTTTGACCGCGCCGAGATCGCCGCCTTTTTGAACGAGATTATGGCGCTGGCCCTGGACGATGATGAGATCGCCAGCCTGGCACGGCAGACGGACGGCTGGGCCGCCGGTCTGCAACTGGCTGGCCTGGCGCTGCAAGGCGCGGCGGCGGATGGTCAGGCGCGCCACGCTCTGATCGAACGGCTGGCCCATAACAACCGCTATATTCTGGAATATCTGACCGAGGAAGTGCTGGCACAGCAGCCGCTGGATGCGCAGCATTTTCTGCTGCAAACGGCTGTCCTGGACTATCTGTGTGCACCGCTGTGCAATGCCGTGACCCAGGGTGAGCGCAGCCGCGAACTGCTCGAATCGCTGGTGCAGCGCAATCTGTTTGTGATGGCGACCGGCTCGCCGCTGCCCGGCGACGACGACCTGCGCTGGTATCGCTATCATCCGTTGTTCGCCGACCTACTGCGCGGGCAGATTCAGCAGCAGCAGCCGGACCTGCTGCCGGTACTGCATCAGCGGGCGGCGGAATGGTACGAAACGCGCGGCGCGCTGGATACGGCCATTGAGCACGCACTCAAGGCCGCCGACCACGAGCGCGTGGCGCGTCTGCTGGAAGATCACGCCGGACGTGTCATCATGCAGGGGCGCATTCAGACGGTTGGGCGCTGGTTGCAGCGTCTGCCTGAAGATCGTTGGCGGGCGCTGCCACGCACCAATCTGGCGTTCGCCTGGGCGCTCCTGATGCGCGGGCGCTACGGCGACATCGAACCCTATCTGCTGCGCGCTGAGGCTGGCATACCCGAAAATGACCGCGAACTGCGCGCTGAATTTCATGCGCTGCGCGCGGCTCTGGCCGATACCCAGGCCGATGCGACCAACGCGCTGATCCATGCCCGGCACGCGCTTAATCAGGTGGCTGCGGACAATCTGCGGATTCAGGCGATGGCTTATACCGCGCTGGGTGGCGCGCTGCGCACAATGGGCGATGTCGATGGGGCGATCGCCGCTTATGAGCGCGGCATCCCGCTGTGTCAGGCGGCGAAGATGCCCCTGCCAGAGCTGCTCAGCCGGGCGCATCTGAGCTTTCTATACATGCTGCAAGGGCGTTTGCGCCAGGCCGAAGCGACCGCACGACCGGCGCTCGAACCGGCAGTACAGCATCCAGTGGCCGGCGCGGCACACGCTGCTCTGGGTGAGATTCTGCTGGAGTGGAATCGTATCGACGAGGCCGCCAAACATATTGAACACAGTGTCGCGCTGGCGGAAAAAACGGGCCACAATGCCGCTCTGGTGCGCGGCCTGACAGGGCTGGCCCGGTTGTGCCGTGCGCAAGGGAATCAGACGGGGGCGCTGGCCGCGCTGGATCGTGCTGCCGCGCTGATTTTGCACGGTGTGCCGCGCTGGGTGGAGCCGCTGCTGGTCGCCGAGCGTGTCAATCTGCTGCTCGATCAGGGCGCGCTGGCAGCCGCCGAGAGGCTGTGCGAGACACACATTCTGGACTCGAGTGCCGGGGGTGGTCACGTCAGCGAGGCACTGCCGCTGGCGCAGGCCCGCGTACTCTGTCATCGTCGTGAATGGACACAGGCGCAGACTCTGCTTGACGCTGTGCTGGCTGAAGCGCGGACTGGTGGACGTCAGGGGCGTGTCATCGAAGCGCTGCTGCTGCGGGCTGTAGTCCAGGATGAGCAGGGCGCGGCGAGCGCCGCCCGCCGCGATGTGCAGCAGGCGCTCGAACTGGCCGCCGACGAGGGGTATGTGCGCGTGTTCGTCGATGTCGGCCCGCAGTTGGCCCGGTTGCTGGCACAGATCGACGATGAGTACGCCCGCCATCTGCTGGCGGCTTTCCCGGATGCCGAACAGGCGCGTGCTGTCGAAGCCGTTGATCTGCCGGAACCACTGACCGACCGCGAACTGGACGTTCTGCGACTCATGGCGCAGGGGCTGACCTATCAGGCGATTGCCGACTCGCTGGTGCTGAGTATCAACACGGTGCGCTACCATGTGAAGGGCATATACAGCAAGCTCCACGTCGAGACGCGCACTGCCGCCATTGAACAGGCACGCGCGCTCAATCTGTTATAGGCGGCTGCTTCTCGGCGATTCGCTGGCGCTGGCGGGCGGTGATGGGTCCGCGTATCAGCTCATACAGCGGCGACAGCGCAAACAACCAGATCGGCAGACCCCAGGTGGCACCCCATCCCAGCGCGGCGGTGATGATCGCCAGCACCCCCAGCACGACCAGAATCGCATAGGATCGGATTTCGTGACGCAGGTCATACAGGCCCAGCGTGTCCAGGCGCAGATCGGCGCGTAGCTGCCAGGCGCGCAGGTGCATCAGCAGAAAGACGCCAAATACCGCCAGTGCGGCGGCTCCGAAGATCAGATACATCCCCCGGACTTCGTCCATGCCCATCGTGGCGCTGACCAGTGCTTCGGCCCCCAGAAAGCGCTCGGCCATGACCTGCGTCAGCAGCTTGAGCGGGTACACATACAGCAGGATGATAAACAGCAGCAGGCTGTTGAGCAGCACGGTCCAGCCGTCGCGCAGGGGATAATGGGCGAAGAACGAGCGATGGTTGTACCAGAGTGATACGATGGCCGCGAAGCCCAGCGCGAACGCCGGGAAGCCGGCGACGGCGTCCAGCAGTGCCTGGTAGTTGTCCGGGACTTCCAGCGTGACGACGAGCAGTGTCGCCGACAGCGCGAACACCGCGTCGCTGAAGCCCTGCAGGCGTGATGTATCTGGATTAGCTGGCATCGGCTTTCCCCTTGTCTGCGCGCGTTGTCATTATCGGCGAACTACACCGGGCGCTGATTCTAGCGGAAACGCGCCGCCCCTCAAAACGATTGTCAAATCTTATGTAGGGCAAACCCACATGCGGGACTACATGATGATGTGATGTGTGCTGACGCGCAATCGCCTATCATGAGGTCATAAACGAAAACGAACTGCATCAGGAGAGACCTCACCATGATACAATTTCTGCGTAAGCCTATCGGCGTGTTCGTGGTTCTGCACGGCGTGGCCCATCTGCTGGCGACCAGCGTCTACTGGAAGCTGAACGAATCCGAAGAGCTGGTATACCAGACAACGATCCTCGGCGGGCGGCTGGACCTGGGCGAAACCGGCATCTGGATTTTCGGCCTGATCTGGCTGATCGCCGGCCTGCTGACCGCTGTCGCTGGCGTGGGCATTCTGCGCCAGTCGTCCTGGGCGCGTCCGCTGCTGCTGGGCGTCACGCTGTTCTCGCTGGCGATCTGCCTGCTGGTCGTCGAATCGGCCCGTATTGGTGTGCTGGTCAACATCGCCATCCTGGCGCTGATCGCTACTCGTGGGCAGGCGTTCAATCCGCAGCCAGCCAGCGCACGCTGACACAGGACACACGATCATGAACGAACAAGACGACGCTGTACAGGTTCACATTGATGTTGAGCAGCGTCTGGGACCGGGACTTGCCGCGCTGTTCCCAGAGTTCACCCTGAAGATGGTGGACGATCATACGCGCCTGTGTGGCTCGCTGCCCGACCAGGCGGCACTGCACGGGGTGCTGGGGCGCATCCGCGACCTGGGACTGACGCTCATCGCCGTAGAGACACACACCGGGCGCGGCAACGCGCTTCACCAACCCGACGAGCCAGACCGTTAAGGAGCTTTATCGATGGATGTCACCGCCACCCGCCCGCAGACTGTCACTGCCGACATGCTGGAACCGCTGCCAGCGCCCGCCCGGCGCTACCTGACCCACGCCGGTATCGTCGGCAAACCCTGGATTGATACCGTGCGCCTGCAATATACGGGGCGCTTCCGCACCGGCAGAGACAAGCCCTGGCTGGGTATCTCGGCCCGGCAGGTCTACACCACCAATCCGCCGGGCTTTCGCTGGAACGCTCGCCTGAAGATGTTTGGGCTGCCGCTGCTGCGCGGCCAGGACACGTATAAAAACGGGCACGGGCATATGTTCGGCAAGCTGGCGGGGATTTTCACCGTCTTTGACGCGCGCGGCGACGAAATGGACCAGGGCACCATGGTGCGCTACCTCAACGAGATGATCTGGTTCCCGACCGCTTTCCTGAGCGATTACATCACCTGGGACGCCGTCAGCGACCATGCCGTCGATGTCACGTTCCACGACGGCGGCAGGCAGGTCACGGCGCGCCTGTATATCGACGATAACGGGCGGCTGATGAACTTCGTCGCGCCGCGCTATGCCGAAAACGAGGGCAGTTTTACCCTGCACGACTGGGCCACACCGCTGACCGAATACGGTCGGATGGGCGGTTTGAATTTGCCGGTGCATGGCAAAGCGGTCTGGTATATGCCAGAGGGGGACCTGGCCTACGCCGATCTCAACATCCAGCAGGTTGAATACAACCAGCCTATCGAAACTTTCTGAACGCCAACCACGTATCTGACTACAGACGACACATCACGGAGCGAACACACAATGAACAACAACAGGATTCTGGTCGCATTTGCTACCAAATATGGCGCTACCCGCGAAATCGCCGAGAAAATCGGCAGGGTGTTACAGCAGGCGGGCTTTGCTGTGGACGTATTACCCGCCGAACGCGCGGGCGAACTGCGCGAATATCAGGCGGTGGTGCTGGGCAGCGCCGTCTACGCCGGGAGCTGGCGCAAGGAAGCCGTTCAGTTCCTCACCGATCACGAGCAGAGCCTGGTGAAATGCCCGGTCTGGTTCTTCTCCAGCGGGCCGACTGGCGAAGGTGATCCGGTCGAGCTGATGAAAGGCTGGACCTTCCCCGAAGCGCAGAAGCCCATCGCCGAACGCATCCAGCCGCGCGATATGGCGCTGTTTCACGGCGAGATCGATACGCAGAAGCTCAACTTCGGCGAGAAGCTGATCGTCAAGGGTTTGAGAGCGCCCACCGGCGACTTCCGTGAATGGGAGTCGGTCACTGCCTGGGCTGAGGGCATCGCCGAGACCCTGCGGCAGACGGTCAACGCGGACTGAAAGCGACTTATCAACTCAACACGGGCGGCGCGTTCCACACACAGCACGGAACGCGCCGTTTTTGTTGGCGTGGCGATTAGTGACATTTCATCCAGGCGTGGGGAAAACAAAGAACAGGCAATCTATGCAGAACAGGTCGCCCGGTAACCAGAATCGATAAGGTCGATCAGCCTTCTTTGACAGGCATCCAGTAACCGCGTCCAGGGGCTGTCACTACATAAGTGGGGCGGCGCGGATTGCTTTCTACCTTCTGGCGCAGCCGCGAGACGTTGACCCGCAGCACGGAATAATCGCTGCGAAAGCTGTCGCCCCATACGGCGTGCAGCAGTTCGTCATGGGACACAACCACACCTGCCTTGCGCATCAGCGTAACCAGAATGCCGTATTCGACCGGTGTCAGGTGCAGCCGCTTGCCTTTGAGTATGACCTGGCGGCGTGGCAAATCCAGTTCCAGGTCGCGCACGCGCAGTTGAATGTCGCGATTAGGGGTCCACTCGACCCGCCGGAGCAGCGCGCGCACGCGGGCTACCAGCTCTTCTGGCGAAAACGGCTTGCCCAGATAATCGTCGGCACCGGATTCCAGCGCCACAATCCGATCACGGTCCTGGCCCACCCCGCTGAGGACAATCATCGGCAGGAAAGAGTACGCGCGTACGGCGCGCAGGACTTCCAGCCCGTTGATATCTGGCAGCTTGATGTCGAGCAGCACCAGGTCCGGGGCCAGGCGCGAGATGGAATCGAGCGCATCCTCGCCGGTCGCCACCGGATGCGGTTGGTAGCCCGCGTTTTCCAGCAAGGTGCAGATGACCTCTGAGGTGTCGTCATCGTCCTCGACAACCAGGATTTGCAATGAGTCCTGCTCGGTCATTACCATAATCAAATATCCTGCTAACCTGAATGTAACATTCTGTACCTTTTTTATACCACTTTTGGCGCTATATTGCACATATTGTTCGCAAACAGAACGCTTTGTCGTCTGTTTACCATGCGGTGTGATGTGGCTTATCCCGCCACTTTATGCTAACCTACCGGTTATTCAGGACGCGCGTTGCATTTGATATTGTGCCTGCGGATAGGTTGGGATGTCGTGGCTGGAGACTATGATGTTTTAGCGCCGGTTTATGACCGGATTGGGATGGCCAGGTTCGCCGAATCGCTGACTCCGCGCCTGCTCGAACTGGCGCAGCGCAGCGGTTGGCTGGGCCGTCGTATTCTGGACCTGGGCTGTGGAACCGGCATCAGTATGCTGTGGCTGGTGACTCACGGGTATCCGGCTTATGGTGTCGATCACAGCGGCGCGATGCTGCAAACAGCCCGCCATTTGTTGCACGAACACATGCTGGATTCACACCTCGTCCAGGCCGACATCCGCAGCCTGCCACCGCTGGACAGCATGGAACTGGCGCTGGCGCTGGATGTGATTCCGGAGCTGGACAGCCTGCGCGATCTGGAAGCGGCGTTCGACAGCATCGCGGGTGTGCTGGTGCCCGGCAGTTTCTTTGTTTTCGATGTGTTCACACTGGCGGGGATGGTGCGCCAGGGCACCACCGGCGATGCGATTCTCCATGATGGCGATGGTCTGATGGTGTTCAGCCGCAGCACCTACGACTACGAGCGCCAGATTTGCACCTGGCAGTATGATCTGTTCACCGAAGCCGCCAGCGGCTGCTGGCAGCGACAGCGCGCGCGGCGGGTGCTGCGCGCCTATCCGCTGCAGGGTATCGCGTCGTTGTTGCAGCGGCATGGTTTTGAGGTGGTGACGGTTGTGGACTCTCCCGGCCTGCAGCCGCTGGAACTCAGCCGGCCCCATTCAGATCGTGCCATTTTCGCCTGTAAGAAGAAGTAAGCGAGACGGATTCAGTTTATGGTTCACGAAATTCGGCGCACGGAGACCGGCGATCTGGTGATCCCGGTAGACCCCTATCCGACTAATCTGCGCGCTTTGTTGTTTGGTATTTTTGTCATCGCGTCGATTGCCGGCTTTTTCCTGACGGATGCGCTGTTCGGGCTGGGTGGGTGCAGCCTGCTGACGTTCTTCGGTGCGCTGGGCGTGGGTGTGCTGGTGATGATGGTCAGCGAACGCCTGCTGCGCCCGCGCTGGTCGTCACAGCGTTTTGTGGAACTCTCACCCAACGAGATGCGCGTGGTTTACAAAGGCAATCAGGAGCAGGTCATCGACCCTCAGCAGCATGTCAATGTGCTGATGTGGCGCTTCAAAATCGAGCGCCGGGCGCGCGTGCCGCAGGGCTGGTTTGTGGTGGCCATCGCGCTAGAACAGGACGACCTGTTCCTGCCGGTGTATACGCTGGTGTCGCCGGAGACGTTCGAATCGATGGCATACACCGATCACTACAAGGCGCTGGAGACACGCAAGGAACGACGCGCCAGGAAGAATGACGATCTGCTGCTGGCGGGCCTGCAGCGCCGCCTGATGACCGCCGAGATGGCGCGCAGCATCGAGGGTGTGGAGATGACGCCCGAAAACTATGGCGCATATATCGATTGGCTGCGGCAGAACTTCCCGCAGTGGATGCCGTCCCATTAGCAGGTTAGCGTAACACATGACCATGAACAGAATCATCACGCTGGTGCTGCTGGCGCTGCTGCTGGTGGTGCCAGTCCATGCTCAGGACGCGCCGGAACTGGTGCCCGGTGAACCGGTCGAGGGGACCATCAGCGATGGGCCTGCCGTGTACACATTCTATGCCTGGAAGGACGATATATTTTCCTTCCAGGTGGAAGGGTTGGACGATTTCGACCCGGTGTTGACCATCCAGGATGCCGGTGACGGCGAGATCATCGCCTTCAACGATGACTACGCCTATCCCAACCACACTGACTCGCTGCTTCAGGCGATCACCATCCCGCGCAACGGCAACTACGAGGTGCAGATCAGCGGCTTCGACGATGCCAGCGGCGGTGACTTTCGCCTGACGATGCTGCCCGGTTACGCCGATCTCATCCTGCATGAACGCTTCGAGCAGGTTCGTGACTGGCAGGCTGATGAAGTGCTGGAAATCAGCGGTGATGATGGCACGCTACGGGTCGAGGCGGAGGGTGTTCAGGTTGGCGGTGGCGCTTACGACCCGGACAGCCCTCCGCTCGACGATTTCTATGCGCAGGTGCGGGTGGCGTCGATATCAGGCCGCAGTGGCTGGTCGGCAGGGCTGATGCTGCGCCGCCAGCCGAATGGCGATTATTATCAGTTTGTGGTCAGTGCAATCGGGCAGTGGCGCTTTGAAGCCATCGAAGGCGGCAGCGCGCGTGTCATCCGGGACTGGACGCCGCACCCGGCTATTAACGCAGGCGACGAGACGTTTTCGCTGGGCGTGCTGGCCAACGGAGACGGCTTCGATGTGTTCTACAATGACCGTGTGCTGGGCAGCGTGCAGGACTCGGCTATCGCCGGCGCCGGGCAGATTGGTGTGGCGGTCGTCACGCCTAACGCCCTTGATGGCGATGTGAGAGCACGTTTTGACGATCTCATCGTCACTGTGCCGCTGCTGGTCGATGGCGCGGATGTATTCCCTCAGCGGCTGGTACGCGGCGGACGCAGCCAGTTGATTATGGAACTCGAACGCCGCCGCGTGATCCCGCCGGGTGGTCAGCATATTCTGACGGTGGATGAGAGCTTCGTTGAGCGTTCGTCACCGGGGGTGAGCGTTGTCTCGCTGGGGCGCGGCGTGACCTTTACCGATGTGGTCATCGGCGCGACGGCGGTGCTGCAAGGGGCAGCTAACGGCGTGAGCGGCTGCGGTCTGGTGCTGCGCCGCACCGGTGAGACCGACTATACCATCGCTTTTGTGGACAATGCCGGCAGCCTGGGGGTGTCTGAGCGCAGCGACGACACGTTCAACGGCGGCCTGTTCCGCGAAGGTCAGTCGTTCGATGTCGCCCAGTCGGTTGAGCTGCTGGTGGTCGTCATCGATGAGGTGCTGCATTTCTTCGTGGATGGGCAGCACATGGGTACGATGGATGTCGAACCGGTCGAGGGTGAGATGGGTGCTGGTGTGCTGAACTTCGACCCTCAGAGTGCGACCTGTCGCTTTACTGATACCTGGGTGTGGCGCTGGAACTGAACCGAAGATACAACCGACTGTAACCTATGTGGCACTCGTTATGAAGCACCTTCACGAAGCATTCCCCAGAAGGGCGGCCCATCCGTCGCCAGTTCACCAGAATGTGTCACTTTGAAGCCGAACCGTTCGTACAATGGCAGGTTGCGTGCATTGGCTGTCTCCAGATAGGCGGGCAGTCGATCTGCATCAACCCTTTTCAGCCCGTGTTCGAGCATCCTGCTGCCCATACCCTGTCCCTGTTTTTCTGGCCGGACCGCCAGCGTCATCAGATACCAGTGTGGCTCGGAAATGGCGTCTTTATGGGCCTTTTCGGTGACATTCAACATGCGCAGCATACGCATAAACGGTCCGAAACCCAACTTAAACGGCAGCGAAAATGCGCCTACTTGCACCATCTGCGACAAAGACAGATCGGTGTTTCCCGTTGGTAACCACATGGCGACTGCGGCAGCATCCGCGTTGCTGTCGACGATGCCATAGTTCATACAGATGTTCACAGGGAGAGCATACAGGGAAGCGACAACCCGGCGTCGTTTGACCGGATCAGGAACCGGAAGTGTGGACATGGGATCGTCATAAAACGCCTGTGCCGCCGTCTCAATTGCGGTCTGTTTGTGCTCAGGCTTGAGTGCATGGATTCCAGTCATCCTCTTGTCCTTTGCAGGTCAGCGGCTGTCCAATTATGAGATTATGTTGCCTGCATCCAGAAAAGTACAGCCCGGAGAAACCTCCGGGCTGTGTGCTTAGTGTGTTGCGTTTTCTGTCAGTGAGAGTCAGCCGCCCATCACCGTACCCAGCGGACCACAGGCCGGGCACGAACCATCGGGCCGCATCATGGCGTAGCCGCCCATTGGGTCGCTGTCCCATCGGGTGAAGTTGACGTTCCACACGATCAAAAGGCGCACGCGCCCACTCTGCGCGGAGATGCTGGCGGCCTGGGCCAGCCAGGAAGCCTGCTGCGCCAGGGTGACATCCTGCGCCCAGTTGAACGCCGCCGGGATGGGCTGGCCCATACCTTCGCCAGTCAGGTAGCCCAGTTCGGTCCAGCATACCGGACGGTCCGGGAAGATGTTAGCGCCGCGCGCCAGCATGCTGCCAAAGTAACGGGTGGGATAGTTGTCGCGCGGGTCGCCGCTGCTGGCGGACGGCGCGACGATGCCCTCGTTGTAGTGCAGACCCAGGCAGTCCATATAGTCGGTAGCGCCAGCCGCGCGCATTTCCTGCATGAAGCGGTCGTCGTTCATGATCGACTGCGGCGCGACAGCTTCCGCGCCGGTGGGGGCGGGCGCGCCGCTGATGACCATCACGTTGGGGTTGGCCGTCTTGATGGCGTTATATGACGCCGCTAGGAGCTGCGTGTATGTCGCGCCGCTGATCTGGCCGGTGGGCCATTCACGGTCGATGTTCGGCTCGTTCCACACTTCGATGGCGTCCGGCCCCAGTGCGGCGACCTGACCCACGAAGTTGGCATAGGACTCGACGTAGCTGTTGAAGTCGCCCATCTGCGACGGCTGGCCGACGATACCCAGCAGAATCTTGAAGCCCTTGCCCCGTGCGTCGTCGATGAGCGTCTGGGCCAGGCCGGTGCCGTCACCCAGGTTGTAGCGCAACTGCTTCTTGACCCAGGTCATGCCGGCCTGCTGCATGTAGGTCACAGCCTGCGGGCCGAGACCGTCCACATGGCCGCCCAGCTCAAAGTCGCCAGTGGCGCCGCTGCCAGCGACAGGCGCGGGCAGATTCGGGTCACGCTCGGCTGGTGGGGCCTCTGGCGCGCTGCCGCCCTCACTCACTTCATCGCACACCACGACCGCGCTCAGGTCGAAAGCCACGCGGGCCTCGTGGCGATTGCCGCGCATATCGGTGATGCGGAAGGTCCAGCCATGCCACACTGGACGTACATCAACCGCCAGCACGTCCTCATCGCAGCCCCAGTCGATACCGAATTCAAATTCGGTCTGCTCGTAAGTGTACTGCTGTACGTAAGTCAGATCGACGCTGCGCTCTTCCTCGATGGCGTCACGGGCGACGACATAGCCGCGCCACGCAGGATCGCTGGGTGTGGTGGTGGGTTCTGGCATCACCTGGGCGAGTGCCGGTGCGGGCACACTGGATGTAGCAAGCAAAGCGACAAAAAGAACAGCCGCCATCATCACGATGCCGATGCCCCGCCACTTAATACCTGATTGTTTCTGCATGGACCGTAACCTCTTTGTTACTCAGATGGATACAAGTGTGTCATTTGTTTGTGTAAATCGTACACATGGCAAAAGCC
This sequence comes from uncultured Anaerolineaceae bacterium, assembly GCA_964639225.1. GTDB lineage: Bacteria > Chloroflexota > Anaerolineae > Aggregatilineales > Phototrophicaceae > CAZXCK01. The sequence goes on from CAZXCK010000017.1 coordinate 44,916, forward strand.
TACATACCAGCCCGATATTTTACCAGTACCGGCGCCGGATGCGTAGGCTAATCGTAGGTGAATTGTTTTGGTCGCTGGCTGATCTATGTCAGCATGCGCTGGGCTTCGGCCTGAAGTGAGCGTACCCGCGCCGCCAGTTGTCCGTTACCCTGCTGCTGCATGGCCTGCTCGACGGCTTCCAGAATTTCCAGGAACGAACCGTCCAGTTCGCCGGCGCGGTCGGCCAGCAGCGAGCGGGCCTCGTCGTCGCTGGGCGCGCTCAACAGATCGTTGATGAAGCGCAGCTCCGGGTCCATGTTGTCCTGCAGAATGGTCACGATGATATTGTAGATCGTCTGCAGGCGTGACAGCGTGGCGCTGTCGCCAGCTTCTTCGGCGCGTTTGATGTTGGTCGTGAGCACCATCATAAACGTGTCGTTAATCATGGGCATATTGGCGCGGATGAGCGCGCCGGGGTCGTCGTGGTTGACCAGCGCCTGCAAGAAGCCGCTGGCCTGCTGCATGGCGACCTGCGCCTGCTCGTCGATGGCGTTTGTCAGTTCCAACAGACGCTCGTGAAGCTGCTGCAGGCTGGCGCGCTCCGCTGCCGGAGCCTGCTCGATGTTGGCGGTCATCAACTGGAAGAACTCGTAGTCGAAAGCCGGGCGCGCCAGCCCGACCAGAGCCTGCAGCTTTTCGTCGTCGTTGTGGTATTCGACCGCCAGCTCGTAGAAGCTGGCGCGGTTGGCGTTCTCGCCCAGTTCCTGGATGGCGTGCGCCACCGCCTCGATAGCCTGCTGCTGTTGTTCCTGCTGCTGGAGCATCTGCTGGCCGTAAGTCGATTTTTCCAGGATGTACTGCTGCATGGCCATCACCGCCTGGGCGACCTGCGGCTGATTCTCCTGGAGCATGCGCTGCGCCATCACGTTCATCGTGCGGAAGAAATCCTCGTCGAAGCTGGCGTCATTCTCGCTGATGAGCGCGTTCACTTCCTCTTCGCTGCCGTCCGCCGCTTCCAGCAATGTCTGGATGAGCCGCACGCGCGCGCGCTGGGCTTCCATCATCTCCGGGGTGACGCCGTCCGCTTCCAGAACCTGCTCGACCAGCCCCTGCATGGTGAGCGCACGCCTGGGGCTGAACATATAGCCCTTGAAGTTGTCTTTGGGCAGGTGCTTCATCAGGTCACCGATGGCACGCTCCTGCTCGTCTTTATTGAGGTTTAACTCCATCGGCACATGGGCGATCAGCAGCTCTTTGGTCGGGTCGTGGTACAGCATGGGCGCGGCGATGGTGTTCATGGTGCCGCACTGCGGGCACTGGACCGCATGCAGCCGTCCGGTGAGTAACTGCTGCTTGAGTTGGGGTTCTTCGCCCGCGTCGATGTAGGTATGGACCGTAGCAGGGAAGGGCTGCCCGCAGGAGGAACAGCGGATCTGTGTCTGGTTGTGATTCTGCATATTAGCTCCGGGTATTGTCTTATCTGGATTTAGCCCGCTCACGCGGGATGGTGAAATGGAACCGCGCCCCACGTCCGGGCCGGCTCTCGACGCCGATGACGCCGCCGTGTGCCTCGATGATGGCTTTCGCCAGGTACAGGCCCAGGCCGGTCCCCTGTGTCTTGCGGCTCAGGCGGCCATCGACGCGATAAAACCGGTCGAACACGCGCGCCTGGTCCTCGTCAGACAGGCCGACGCCTTCATCCTGCACGTAAACGCTGATCGTCTGATCGTCGAAGCTGCCGCCGATGACGACCTCGCCGCCGCCGGGCGAGTATTTGATGGCGTTGTTGAGCAGATTATCGATCACCTGGCGCAGCCGCGCGTCATCGGCCTGGACTGGCGGGAAGTTTTGCTGAAAGTCCAGCACAAACTGGTGCTCGGTTGTCTGTTTGCTGAAACGCTCGACAGCCAGCGCGGCCAGCTCGTCCAGCCACACCTCACCCAGGTCCAGGCTGATCTCGCGCTGGGCCTGGAGTTTGCTGGCGGTCAGCAGATTCTGAATGAGCGCGTCCAGCCGGTCCGCTTCGTCCTCGATGACGCCCAGGTTTTCGTTGACCACCGCCGGTTCCCAGGTCGCATCGGTACGGCGCAGGGTGGCGGCGTAGCCCTTGATGATGGCGACCGGCGTCTTGAGTTCGTGCGAAATGATGGAGACGAATGTATTCTGCATCTCCTGCGCCTGGCGGAAGTTGGTGATGTCGCGCACATTGGCGATGATGTTGGTGAGCTGGCCCTCGGCGTTGAACAACGGCGCGTAGGTAATGGCGATGCTCAGTGTCATGTTGTCGCGGCGAATGAGATCGCCTTCCACGTACAGCGGTGTCTGCGGTGTGCCCCCGCCAGCAGACTCGAACGGCCAACCACTGTCGATGGCTTCCTGCAGGTCGCCGTGCTCCAGCTTCTTCCAGCGCAGGATATCATCCTGGTGCTGGCCTATGACGTCGATCGCGCTCCAGCCGGTCATGCGTTCCAGCGCACGGTTAAAACGCAGAATGTGCAGATCGGCGGTGAGAATCATCACACCGTCGGCGCTGTGCTCCAGAATAGCCGCCAGTTGGTTGCGCTCGTGGTCGATTCGTTCGTAGAGCTGGGCGTTGTGGACGGCAATGGCCGCCTGGTCCGCGAAGCTTTGTAGAATCTGCACGTCGTTGGCGGTAGCATTGCCGCGATAGCTGCGAAAGACGATCATCAGTCCCAGCGGTTCGCCGGCGAAAGTCAGCGGCAGGGCGACCGACTGGCGCAGTTCCGCGTCAATGTCCCTGGCCATGGCCCGCAGGCGCTCGCTGACACCGCTGGATTCGTCGGCTTTCTCGTCCGCTTCCATGGCCAGCGCCGTCAGGTCATGAAGCTGCTGGTTGAGGTTGGGGATGAGTTCGCTGTCGATGCCGGTCACCGCGCGGATGTAAAAGCGGTCGTCTGAGGCACGCAGGGCGATCAGCCCTACCTGACCGGCCAGCATGGCTACCGATGCGTGCAGCACCCGCCGCAGCACCTCGTTGAGATCGAGCTGCGCGGTGATGGCCCGCGAGATTTCCAGCAGAAAATCTCGCTGCCGGACACGAAAATCAGGTAGCATTAACATGCTGTCATTCTATCATGCCGCGCTGAAGCTGAGAACGCGCTCCCTGGTTTTCTGTTACGATTCTAACAGAGGCGTTTCCGCGCTCAGTCGCCAATGGTGGCGACGACTTCGCCGACATCGACCACACCGCCCTGCGTGAGGACCAGCGTCCCCGCGCCGTACAGGCTCACATCCTCGCCCAGGTCTGGCGTGGTGATGACCAGGTCTTTCCAGTATTCGTCGGCGATGCAGTACTTCTGGATCATCTCGTGGATTGGCCCAAACAGCAGATCACCCAGGTTGCTCACACCGCCACCGATGACCAGAATCTGCGGGTTGAACAGGTGCAGCAGGTTGACCATGCCCAGGCCGATGAGCATGGCGCTGCGGCTGACGATGTCCAGCGCCAGTTTGTCGCCCTGTTGGGCCGCCTGCCCGACGGTGCTGCCGTTGATGGCATCGAGATCGCCAGCGACAGCTTCGGCCATGCTCGACGACTCGCCGGCGGCGATGCGCTGGCGGGCCTGGTCGGCCATGTCCGGCCCGGCGGCTTCGTTTTCCAGCGATGACACCCGCCCTTCACCAAAATGAATCATCATGTGCCCGGCTTCGGCGGCCAGGCCCATCGTGCCCAGTATCAGCCGTCCGTCAATGACGATGCCGCTGCCGATCCCTGTGCTGACGGTGATGTAAATCGCGTGGCGGTAGCCGCGTGCCGCTCCGCGCGCTACCTCGGCCAGGGCAGCCACATTAGCGTCGTTACCGACATAGATGGGCACATCGAACGCTTCGTGCAGGATGTCGCCCAGGTAGACTTCCTGCCAGCCGGTCAGGTTTGGCGGGTTGATGATGACACCGCGCTCCGGGTTCGTCGGGCCGGGGACCGACAGGCCGATTCCCCGAATCGGCGATCCGTCCGCTGGCATCACGCGCCGGACCTGCTCCTTGATGCGTTCCAGCGTCGGCTCGATACCGTCATGAGACTGGGTGAGAGTCTCCACACGCTGGATGATGTTCAGGTTCGTGTCCATCAGGGCGGCCCGGATGCGCGTCCCACCCAGGTCTACGCCGATCAGATACTCAGGCATCGCAAACTCCTTATGCAATAAACAGAGCCGAAAAACGGGTCATAGTTGAAGCGCCACTGTGGCACTGTTAGAATAGCACAAACCCGCACCGGGTCGAGACGGTTTTCCGTCCCGCATGAATTCCACAAAGGCATGATTATGACCCGCGTTACGCCGATCCGCCAGCAGTATCTGGACATCAAGCAGAATTACCAGCAGTGCATTCTGTTGTTTCGCATGGGTGACTTTTATGAGATGTTCGACGAGGACGCCGAAATCGCCGCCCGCGAGCTGGACCTCACGCTGACCGGGCGCAGCTTCAGCAAGGGCGGGCCGCGCTCGCCGATGGCTGGCGTGCC
>CAZXCK010000018.1:0-6062 GCA_964639225.1 uncultured Anaerolineaceae bacterium
CTGGCGGCGGCCTGGGCCTGCTGGACCTCACGACGGGCGAATCGGCCACGCTGGCGGCGGATGTGTCGCGGGTGCGCCTGTCGCCAGACGGACGGCAGGCGGCGGCGGTTCGGGGTGGCTCAGTGGTCATCTTCGACCTCGCCAGCCGGGGCAGTCGGTCCATTGGCGTGAGCGTCGCCCCGGACCAGATCGCCTGGGGCGATAACAGCACCATATTCTACAGTGTGCGCACGCTGGTAGGCGCGCCGCTGCCGCTTTCCGGCGAAGAAGCCCAGGCGCTGGCGGCCAACCTCGGCCTGTCAGCGGATAACATCCCACAGTACAACGTCGCTATCTACCGCGTAGACCTGGGCGGCGGCCAGGACAGCCCGGTTTACAACGGGCCGGGCTGGGCGGTGGGGCGCATGTTCGCCAGCCAGGGATCGCTCTACTTCAGCGTGATTCCCAACGGCGAAGGCTGGGTAGAGGCCATCGCCAGCGGCAGCATCGACTTCAGCGACCCACGCTCGTATATCCAGGAACAGCGCGCCGTCTCGGTGACGCTGCTGCGCATACCGCTGGGCGGCGGCAGCGCCGTCGAGGTGGCGTCGGGGATGGGCCGCGTGGCGCTGCATCCCAGCGGGCGCTAGACTGGCAGACGCTGTCATCAGACAGACCACTGGCGGGGGCGATTTTGTATCGTCCCCGTTTTTTGATTATGATACGTAGCAGGTACTCACCGCGCTTAATCGCAGACCACGCAGGGGCGACCAGACATGCAGATTGAAGAAACCACCTACCAGGGCTGGGCCGGTTGTTATCGCCTGACCAACGGCAGCATCGAACTGATTATCACCGGCAGCTTTGGCCCGCGCATCATTCGCTTTGGGCTGGCGGGCAGCCACAACGAATTCGTCGAACTGGACGAGACGCTGGGCAGGGTCGGCACAGATGAATGGCATCTGTACGGCGGGCATCGCTTCTGGCATGCGCCGGAACACAGCGTGCGCACCTATCAGCCAGATAACCAGCCGGTCCAGGTGGAGTCATACGCTGACTATGTCCATATCGTTCAGCCCGTCGAGACGGCGACCGGCATCCAGAAAGAGATCGACATCTATCCGCACCCCGACGCCGCCCAGGTGACCATCGTCCACCGGCTGCGCAACCGTAACCTGTGGGCCGTCGAGCTGGCGCCCTGGGCGCTGTCGGTGATGGCACCGGGCGGCAGGGCCATCACACCGCTGCCACCGCGCGCCGGTCACAGCCCGGACCGGCTGCTGCCGACCAATACGCTGTCGATGTGGTCCTATACCGATATGAGCGACCCGCGCTGGACCTGGGGCCGGCAGCATATCATGCTGGAACAGACCGCCGCCGCGCCGCAGAAGATCGGCGTGCTCAACAGCGAGGGCTGGCTGGCCCATGCCCGCGACGGCCATTTGTTCGTCAAGACGTTCACCTACCAGCCGGGCGCGACCTACCCTGATATGGGCTGCTCGGTGCAGTTGTTCACCAACAGCGTGATGCTGGAACTTGAAACCCTGGGGCCATTGGTGCGGCTGGCACCGGGCGCTTACGTGGAACACGTCGAGCGCTGGTATCTGTTCGACGGCGTGCCCACCCCACAGACCGAGGCCGACATCGAGGCGCATGTGCTCCCGTTGGTGCGCCAGACGCTCGACGGCGCATAACCCAACTTAACCTCGTTCAGCATGCCGGTTGCGCCTGATGTTAACCGGCATTCTGAGAAAATGTACAAAAATCTACAAAAACATCGCCAATATGGTAAAATCCGGCGCGTGCTGCTGTTCACCGCACCGCATGTCTGGGGCGGGCAGCGCGCTTCTGTTCTGGTAAACAAGCGGATTTGAGACGAACTCTATGAATCAGGCCAATGGATTTCAGCGTCGGGTGGGCGTCGTGGTGGCGCAGCTCGGCACCCCGGACGAACCGACCGCGAAAGGTCTGCGCCCGTACCTGCGCCAGTTTTTGTCAGATATGCGCGTCATCGACTATCACCCGCTGCTGTGGCAGCCGCTGCTGCGCGGCATCATCCTGGTGACGCGCCCGCGCCGCTCGGCGAAGCTGTACCAGCGCATCTGGTATCAAGAAGGCTCGCCGCTGCTGGTCATCTCACAGCGGCAGGTAAGCGAAGTTCAGGCGCGCCTGGGCGATGGCTATCGCGTCATCCTGGGCATGACCTACGGCAACCCCAGCATCCGCTCGGCGATCCGCACGCTGGAAGACGAAGGCATCGACCGCATCGTGGTGCTGCCGATGTTCCCGCAGTTCTCATCGACCACCACCGCCTCGATCTACGACGCGAGCTACACGGCGGCGGCAGGCCGTCGCTGCCCGCTGTTCAACGAGCGCAAGCGGAAAGTCCCCACGCTGCGCTTTATCGAGCCTTATTACAATCATCCGACTTACATCGAAGCGATGGCGCAGCGCCTGCGCGACGAGAGCGCCAGCCGCGATGAAACGCCCGATCATTACGTCATCACCTATCACGGTATCCCGGACCGTTACATCCGCACCGGCGACCCCTATCGCCAGCAGTGCGAAGAGACGACGCGCCTGTTAGCCGGGGCGATGGGCTGGGACGAGGACGACTATACGCTGTGCTTCCAGTCGCGTTTTGGGCCGGAAGAGTGGTTACAGCCCTACACCGAGGATGTACTGGAAGGGCTAACGGAGCGCGGCATTAAGCGTCCGCTGGTCTTCTCGCCGGGCTTCACCACCGACTGCCTGGAGACGCTCGACGAACTGGGCAACGAGGGCCGCGAACAGTTCGAGGATGGCGGCGGGCATGGCGAGGATTATCACCTGGCCCCCTGCCTCAACGATCATCCGCTGTGGCTGGACCTGATGGCCGACCTCGTCCGGCAGAACGCCGCCGGCTGGGTGCAGCCACAGGTCACCGCGCCGGTCAGCAGCGCGGAGCCGCTGTAGCGCCAGCGCCTCAGGCGAGCGGCAGCGCCGGTTTCGCTGACCAGGCCGCCGCTCGCGCTGGTGTGTCGCATATTATTTTTCGTCGTCTTCAGAGTCAGGCTCAGGGGCGGCGCTTTCGCTCTCCTGACTGTCGCCCTGGCGTTCGGCGATGTCGCGCACGGCTTTCATCATCTGTGTGCGCGACAGGATAAGCGAGTCGTCCTCTTCGCGCAGCAGGTCTTCCGGCACGGCCATGCGCCGCTCGTCGAGGAAGTCAACCAGCGCATCGCTGATGCGGCGCGCCGGTGCCTCGTCGCCGAAGCGTTCGCGCAGCTCGCGCAGGTGATCGACCAGCCACAGATACAGGTCGGCTTCGGTGCGCGCCCCCAGCGCGTCCTGGAAGCTGTATTTGCGAATCAGCGTGATGGCCGGGCGGAATACGTTGTCGTACCAGTTGGCCGCCGCGTCCTCAATTTTCACCGGCGACTGGGCCATGTGTTCCAGCACGGACTGGTGCAGATAGATATGCCCCAGCAGATCGACATAGCGCGTGCTCTCGCTGAGCTGGATCGACTGGTGATAGGGGCGCGTGCGGTTGAGGCCGGTTTCCTCTAAAAAGGCGGCATAAGCGGCGGCGTCATCCAGTTCTTTGGGCGACATATCCGGGTGCAGCGCGACTGCCGTCGGCAGTTCGGTGACGTGCGCCTCGATGGTTTTGGCCTTGAGCTGGCGCGCCACCGACACGCGATGATTGCCGTCGCGCACGAAGTAGACATCGCCGATTTTGTACAATTCGATGGGCGGCAGCCCCGTCATGCTGGATGCCTGCGCGTAAACCCGGCTCCAGCGTTCCTGGCTGGTGGTGCGGCGCGGCAGAAACTCGCGGGTGAATTCGCGGTAGCGGCCCACGCTGCCGGCGATCTTGTCCAGCGGCACGTCCTGCAAACCTTTGTAGCTCTCCTCACGCAGGCGCAGCCGCTCGCGGATGTCCTCGAAACTCAGCAGTTCCACCGGCTTGCCGCGTAGGTGATTGAACATCTCCCGCCAGAAGGCACGCGCGCGCGCCCCCTGGAAGCGGGACATTCCTTCCATCAGGTTGTGCTGAAAGCTGCGATCATCATCACTCATTATCGGTTAGCCTCCTGCCAGACCGTATGCCTGAAGTGTAGGTCAGGCGGGGACGCGAGGCAATCCCCCAGTTCACGAGCTGGCCCCTTGTTAGTGACAACCACCGATTGACAATGCCTGGTTCTTGTATAAAAGTAGCACAGGATCACACCACTGGAGAATCAAGATGACCTACATACTCGTAACCAACGACGATGGCGTGCATGCGCCCGGCATTCTGGCGCTGGCGACAGCCGTCCGTGAATTCGGCGAGGTGCGCGTGGTCGCGCCGTCCATCAACCAGAGTGCCAGCGGCCACAAAAAGACATTGTTCCAGGATATCCCCTACAGCCACACGGAGCTTGTCGACGGCACGCCGGTGCTGGCGGTGGGCGGCTCCCCGGCGGACTGTATCGCTGTGGCCGGGCTGGGCGCGCTGGAATGGCCGCCGCGCCTGGTGGTGAGTGGCATCAACCGGGGCGCGAACATGGGCCAGGATGTCACCTACAGCGGCACCGTGACCGCCGCCCTCGAAGCGACCATTCACGGCGCGCCAGCGGTCGCTTTCTCGCTGGATAACCGCGCCGCTGACCATGTTGACCACTACGATCACGCGCTGCCGGTCATCCAGGCGGTGCTGCGCGGCATTCTGGCCAATCCGCTGCCGCCGCTGACCATCCTCAACGTCAACATCCCCGCCAATGGGCCGGTGAAAGGCATCCGGCTGACGCGGCAGGGAATCCGCGAATATCTCGATGTGCTGGCACAGGAAAACGGCATCTACCGCATCGAGGGCGACCCGCCCGGTGGCCGGCTGGACCAGCCCGGCACCGATATGTGGGCTGTCGATAATGGCTATGCCAGCGTCACACCGATTCACCTGGACATGACCGCCCACCAACTCATGGCCGAGCTGGGCGCGTGGGATATGTCGCTGGACTAAGCCGGCAGCCAGCATCAGCCATTCAGTGTGGAGTTTCTGCGGGGCGTATGGTCATCATGCGCCCCGCTTTTTTGTTGTGCGCGTCAATGGGCTGTACCGCACCCGCTGACAGTGACACAACACTCATTTTTCGCCCACAGGCCGCTAATACGGATATTGTGCAATAGGAACAGGGTCAGTTTCTCAGAAGAGCCGGGAGCCTGGTGCTCATCGCCACGACTATCTGTATGTCGAATACCTGCAATAAATTGCGCCGCACATTTACCGAAAAGGATTTATGATGTCCAGCACAGTCAATTACCCCATCCCGCCCACCGACGCGCCAGACAGCGTGTTCGCCGGGCTGCGCCGCTTCAATCTCATCATGGGCGTGTTTCATCTGATTCAGGGCATCGCCATGATCGCCCTGAGTACAGATTTCACGTTCACCACCAGCACAGTCTATCTTCAGGCTGTCTTCGAGAACGATACCGTCCGCCTGGAGCAGAATCTTCAGCAGGCTTTCGACGTGCCCTTCGGCCCGGCGGTGGCGCTGTTTCTGCTCATCAGCGCGGTAGCCCATTTTCTGATTGGTACGGTCGGCTACGACTGGTACGTAAAGAACCTCAAACGCACTATGAACCCGGCCCGCTGGTACGAGTACGCGTTCAGTTCGTCGCTGATGATCGTCCTCATCGGTATGCTGGTCGGCGTTTACGATGTCGCCACGCTGCTGCTGATGTTCGGCATCAACGCCATGATGAACCTGTTCGGCCTCATGATGGAGCTGCACAACCAGACCACCGAGAAAACCGACTGGACCGCCTATATTTTTGGCTGGATCGCCGGGGCATTCCCCTGGGTGGTCATCATCATGTACCTGATCGGCGCGACTCAGTCGGTAGATACCGAGATTCCGGGCTTCGTCTACGCCATCATCGCCTCGATCTTTGTGTTCTTCAACATTTTCGCCCTCAATATGTGGCTGCAATATCGCGGCGTCGGCCCCTGGAAGGACTACCTGTTCGGCGAGCGTGCCTACATCGTGCTCAGTCTCGTCGCCAAGTCGCTGCTGGCCTGGCAGATCTGGTTCGGCCAGCTCCAGCCCGCCTGATCGTCG